>NZ_MOMD01000009.1:0-111057 GCF_001983015.1 Frankia sp. CcI156 | reverse complement strand
CCCACCGCCACTCAGGCCCCACCGCCACTCAGGCCCCACCGCCACTCGGCACCCGCGATCCGCGACCCACGACACGCATCTACAGACAGTTGCTCGATTAATACTTTGAGTGACAGAGTCGGATCGATTCGTACTGGCGCACGGCCCACCCGGTCCGATCAGCGGTCATTGCGAGGAGGAACAGCCGGCTCATGACCTCCGTCCCCAGGTCGACGACGGTGGYAGTCGTCGTATCGCACGCGATCCAGCATTTCGCGCCGCTGTACCGGGCGTTGACCGAACACGAGGTGGATCTTCGGGTGCTCTTCCTGTCCCGATCGGGCCTGGAACGCTACTTCGACGCGGATTTCGGCCTCGACGTGCAGTGGAAATCGGACGTCGTAACCGGTTATCACCACGAGTTCATCGCGGACCTGCCGCTGCGCCCTGGCTGGCGKCAGCCCGACGTCACCCGGCAGATGGTTACCMGGACCTGGGCGGCCCTGGACCGACTGCGCCCCGCATGCGTGCTCGTCTACGGATACCGGTACGCCCATTCCCTCGCGGCGCTCGCCTGGTGCCGGCGACGAGGCGTACCCGCCCTCATGATCAGTGACAGCGAGCTCCTCGGCCAGCGAACCCCAGCCGTCCGCGCCGTCAAACGGCTCACGCTGCCCCACCTGATGCGTTCAGTGAGCGCATTCCTCACGATCGGCGACAACAACGAGGCGTACCTGGCCCACTATGGAGTCCCCGCCACCCGCATGTTCCGCACGCCGTATCCCACCGATGAGACGGCGCTGCGGGCCGTACTGGCGCATCGGGACAAGCATCGAACGGCGATCCGCGCCGAGCTGGGCATCGCCCCGGACGCCCTTGTCGCCTTGTTCGCCGGAAAGATGATCTCTCGGAAGCGCCCCCTCGACATCGCGGACGCACTGCGCATCCTCACCCGCACGCCCCGGGGTCCGGTCGACCGGGAAATCATCGTGATCATGGCTGGGGACGGAGTGCTGCGCGCCACTCTCGATGCGGTGGCCGCCGAGCTCGGCGGCGCGTTGCGGATGGTCGGATTCGCCGACCAGGAACGGCTCCCCCGCCTGTACGCGGCCAGCGACCTCTACCTGCACCCCGCCGAGCGGGATCCGCATCCGCTGGCGGTCAAGGAGGCGGTGCTCTGCGGCCTGCCGGTGGTGGTCAGCGACCGGGTGGGCTCCACCGGCCCGACCGACGACGTCCGTCCCGGCCGCAACGGCCGGGTTCACCCGGTCGGCGATGTGGACGCGCTCGCACGGATCCTCGGGGAGCTGCGCGCGCGCCCCGACGTCCTGGCCAGGATGGCCCAGGAGTCGGAGAAGGTGATCGGCGACATCGAGCTCGCCGCGTCCGTGGACGGCTTCCTGCGCGCCGTTGCCCATGTGCGCGACACCGCTCGGCGCGGATGACCAGAGCCGTCAGCCGCCGGGCCGTCATGACCGGCCCGCTCGCGAGCCGGCTTCCCCGCTCCACCGTCGCCGTACTCGCCGGCAACGCGGGCACGCTGGTCGTCGGGACCGCGACCGGCGTCCTGGCCGCCCGCGCTCTGGGGCCGGTGGCCCGCGGCGAGTTCGTCGCGCTGCAGACCTGGGCGGGCATGCTCGCGATGGTGTTCGCCCTGGGTGTTTCCCAGACGCTGGTCACCGATGACGGTGAGGACCGCGCGCTGCTCGGCCCGCTGCTCACCCAGACCGTCGCGTCGGCGCTGCTCGCCGCGGTGCTGTTCACCGTGGTGCCGATGCTGATCACTGTGGGCCCGGGCCGTTCGGGCGGCACGGGAGCCGGGCGGGGAGCCGCCTGGGACGCCGTCGCCGTGCTGGGCGCGACCTGCTTCACCGCCGCGGCCGTGGCCGCCTCCAACGCCGCCGGGCTCGCGCAGCGCCGCGGTCGGATGACCGGCGAGTTCCAGCTCGTCCGGTTGCTACCGGCGGCGGCGACACTGGCCGCGTTCGCCGCGCTCGCCGGCAGGGGAGTCCGCGATCCAGGCTTGTGGATGCTGACCCTCGGCGTGACGGCCCTGCTACCCCCACTCGGGTACCACGTGGCGGTGCTCGGCGGCCTTCCCGCCCTCGCGCGGCCGGGACGCCTGCTGCCCCGGCGCCGTTTCATGCGGTCCGCCCTGGGGGCCTACGGCACCGTCGTCGGGGCCCAGCTCATCTACAAGCTGGACATGCTGCTCGTCGCCACCTTCCTGGCCGCCGAGCAGGTGGCCTTCTACGCCGTCGCCGTCGCTGTCGCCGGCGCCTGCACGACCGTCTGCCAGGCGACCGGCATGGTGATGTTCAGCCGGCTCCGCACCCTGGTCGATCCCCGGCAGCGGGCCCGGGTGGTGCGCCGCGCGGTCATCGCCACCGTCGCCCTCGCCGCCGCGGTGGCGGGCACGATCGCCCTCGTCACGCCGACGGCCATCCGCATCGTCTACGGCACGCGGTTCGCCCCCGCCGCCCCGGCCGCCCAGGTCCTCGTGCTGGCGACCATCCCGCAGTCCGTCGACTACCTGCTCACCCATGTGCTGCTCGGGTTCCGTGCCGCCCGCACGGTGCTTGCCATCCAGGTCCCGGTCGCRCTGTCGACCGTGCTCGGCCTCGCGGCGGCGCTGCACGACGRCCGCCTGCCGATCGTGGCCGCGGTGTCGGGGATCACCTACACCGCCTCGGCCGTGTCGCTGCACCTGGCCAGTACCCGCCTGCTCGCCCGCGCGGCAGGCGCCTCACCCGACAGCGTCCCCCTGGACGGCGCCTCACCCGACAGCGTCCCCCTGGACGGCGCCTCACCCGACAGCGTCCCCCTGGACGGCGCCTCACCCGACAGCGAACGGAGCCTGACGGCCCACGGTCCCATCCCCTTTCCGCGCTCACCCCTCTCATCAGGAGCCACGATGACCACGACGCCGACCRTCGCCCCGCACGACCCGACCGTCGCCCGTCACGATCTTTCCGATACCTCGGTGCGGTACCTCGATCTGCTTCGCGCGACGCTGACCTGCTCTCTCTGGGATGGTCAGGACGGCGGTGCGTGGGAGCCGCGCACCGGCGCGAAGAGGATGCTGGTACGAGCCTTCCGCAGCCAGGGAATGGAAATCGTCAAGAGGAGCGCACCGGGCGCCCGGACCGACGGCCGGGACTGGCCACGGCTGGCGCTCACGATGACCGGCGACCGCCGGATGCGCAACCTCCAGGAGTGCGCCGAACGAGTCATCGTCGACGGCGTCCCAGGCGACTTCATCGAGACCGGGGTATGGCGGGGCGGCGCGTGCATCCTCATGCGCGGGGTGCTCGCCGCCTACGGCGTCCCCGACCGCACGGTCTGGGTCGCCGACTCGTTCGCCGGCCTGYCCGCGCCCAATCCGGGGCGCTACGCCGCCGACACCGGCGACCGCCACCACGAGTACGCGGAGCTGTCGGTGTCCCTCGAGCAGGTGCGGGACAACTTCCGCCGCTACGGCCTGCTCGACGATCAGGTCCGTTTCCTGCGCGGCTGGTTCCGGGACACCCTGCCCACCGCGCCCATCGAGCGCCTCGCGGTCCTGCGCCTCGACGGCGACATGTACGAGAGCACCACCGACGCGCTGACGGCGCTCTACCCGAAGCTCTCCGACGGCGGCTTCTGCATCGTTGACGACTATGGAGCCGTTCCTGGCTGCCGGGCGGCAGTCGAGGACTACCGGGCCGCCCACGGGGTGACCGAGCCGATCATCGAAGTCGACTGGACCTGCGTCTACTGGCGCCGGAGCGAGCCCTCGCGGTCGCGCTGAGCTGGTCCGCGCCCCGCCGACCCCGGCGGAGAGAGGAGGAAAGGGATGACGGAGGAAGGGGTGGCAGTGCGGCAACGACCGTGGGCAGTACTGATGGTGTGTACCGGAAACGTCTGCCGCTCGCCCCTGGCCGAGCATCTCGCCGCCGCCCGGTTCAGCGCCGCGCTGGACCAGATCAGCCTCGGCGCGGCCGGCGCGCAGGCATCCGGTGGGACCGGGGGTAACGAGTCCTCATCCGAGGGATGGCATCCACCCAGCCCCGCCGGGGACCTTCTGGTGAGCAGCGCGGGAGTATGCGCCCGGGCAGGTGAGGCGATGTACCCCCAGGCCGCGGCGATCCTGACATCGCGGGGGCTCGACCCGTCCGGCTTCCGGGCAAGGTTGCTGACACCGGATCTGGTCCAGGCCAGCGATCTGGTGCTGTGCGCGACCCGCGCACACCGCTCGACGGTGGTGGGCCTTGTGCCACGGGCCATGCGCCGTACCTTCACCCTGCGCGAGTTCGGACGGGTGACCTCCGGAGTCCGCCCCGCCGACATCCCCCCGGGCGGGACACGGGCGGCCGGGGAGTATCTCGCCGCCACGGCCCGGCGGATCCGGGCCGCCGGCCACGCGCTACCGGCTGCCCTCGACGACCTGGCCGACCCCCTCGACGGCGGTCGGGATGCGTTCGAGAACTGCGCGCGAATGATCGAAGAGACGCTGTCACGGCCGATGGCCCTGCTGGCGGAGGCGTGTCACGAACGACTGGCGGTCACGCCTACGGACCCCGCAGACCCGGCAGGCCCGGCAGGCCTCGCGGATGTCCCGGTCGACCGGACCCCGGCACCGGGATGAACATCCTGATCGGGAACCGGTGGCTGGCCGGCTTCCTCGACGAGACCCCCCTGCCCGGCCACTGCCGGATCCGCCCGGACATCTGGGTGACGCYGTTCCCCGTGGACGGTCAGTTCTTCGTCAGGGCGGGCAGCAGCCGGGCCCTCGCCGCCTACACCCGCGAGTTCGGCATCCGCGCGGTCGCCCGCAAAACGGCCAGCCGGCTGCGGGAACGCGACCGCAACCAGCGTTACTTCGGCATGGGCCTGGGCACCCTGATCGAGGCGGTCCCACCCGTCAGCGGGGCGGCTTCGCCGACGGGAACGACCGTCGCTTTCGTCGCCCCCTGCCACCCGGCGTGCATGGAACGCGTCGTCCTGCATCAGGACCTCGTCCGCCCGGTGGGGCCGGGCGGCCCCACCGGCGCTCCCGCCGACCCACTCGGCTTCGTCAGCCCCGATCCGCCGCCACCGCGATCCGCGGTCGTCTACCGGGCCCGGCCGGCGACCGCGTTCCCGGCCGTGGACGACACGCTCATCGGCTGGTCCCCGATGTCGGGAGCACCGGTGGACCCCGGCGCCGTCGACCGTCTCGTCGCCTGGCTTGCAACCGAGTGGACCGGGGCCCGCCCCGGGGATCGTCCACTCGCCGGGGTCAGTCCGATCACGGAGAGCACCCGGCGCTATGGCCCGCCATCCGCGTCCGGACGACCCACCGCTGTCCTGTTCGGGTTGGGACACTATGCCAAGACGCAGATCGTCCCGCACGTCCGTGATCACCTCGACCTCGTCGGTGTGCATGAGATCGACCCCGTCCAGCTGGGCACCCGGCGACCGGACCGATGTTCCTGGGACACCGCGGCGCTGCTCCGGGACGGGGAGCGGGCCGACGTCGTCCTCATCGCGGGCTACCACCACACGCACGCGCCGCTGGCCCGGGATGCGCTGCGGCTCGGCTCGGTGGCCGTCGTCGAGAAGCCCGTTGTCACCACAGAGGAGGATCTCGGCCGGCTGGTGAAACTCCTTCACGCCGGMGGGCGCCTGTTCGCCTGCTTCCAGCGACGCCACAGCCCGATGAACGCCTGGCTGCGCTCCGACCTGCGCCTGGCCGACGGCAACGAGCCGCTGATCTACAGTGCCGTGGTGTACGAGGAACCGCTTCCCCGCCGGCACTGGTACCGCTGGCCGTCCTCACGCACCCGGCTGGTCAGTAACGGCTGCCACTGGATCGACCACTTCCTCTGGCTCAACGACTTCGCGCCGGTCCGCCGGAGCACGGTGGCCCGCTCCCGCACGGACACCTTCACGGTGTACGTCGAGCTGGAGAACGACGCGGTCCTCTCGCTCGTGCTGACCAGTGCCGGGGGCAGCCGGCACGGTCTGCGGGAACAGTCCCAGCTGCGCGCGAACGGCGTGACGGCCACCATCGTCGACGGTTCGCAGTACACCGCGGAGGCCGGGTCCCACATCCTGCGGCGGCGGCGAGTCAACCGGCTCGACAGCTACCCGGCCATGTACCGCGACATCTGCGCGGGCATCGTGGCCGGCGCCCCGGGCGAGGACGCACGGCAGATCGCCGCCGTCGCCGCGCTCACGCTACGGCTGGACGCCGCAGCCGGCCGGGATGGGCCCGAACCCTGATCACCGGAATCACGGACATCGGGGACATCGGGGTCCTGGTGCCGACGGCGCCCGGACCCCCGAATCGGACCGCCCTCACGGGCCCGGTGCGACCGCCACGCCATCGCCCGCCATCAGGACGCCGCAAGGTCGGCCGGCACCCGGCGCCCGACCGCCCGCCGGGTTGCCGGTCCCGCCGCTGACGGCCGCGTGGGCGCGACGGCCTCGACCGCCGGTGCCACGATTGGGGAGATCGGGGACTGTGCCGCGCAGGTGTCGACCGGTCCCGCCACGGCGCGCGGCGCGGTCCCGGGATGGACGGCAAGCCTGCTGCCCCATTCCCGCAACCAGCCGACGACTCGTTCCCCCGCCATCGGACGTGACACAAAGTACCCCTGGACCTCGTCACACTGCCAGGCGGCGAGAGAGGTCCAGGAACGCTGCGTTTCGACCCCCTCGGCGACAATCCGTAACCGCAGCGCATGTGCCAGGGAGACCGTGGACCGCACGATCTCGGCCGCGGCCGGATCGCGGTCGAGGTCACGCAGGAAGGTCCGGTCCAGCTTCACCTCGTCGGCCGGCAGTTCGCGCAGGTACGACAGCGAACAGAAGCCGGTGCCGTAGTCGTCCAGGCTGACCCGCACACCGAACCGGCGCAGCCCCGCCAGGGTTCCCTGCGCCAGCTCCCGCGCCACGATGAGGGAGTCCTCGGTGACCTCGATGACAAGCGCCGAGGGCGGGAGCCGGTGCCGGGCGAGCGCGGMCCGCACCACGCCGACGAAGGYGCGGTCGACGATGACCGACGCGGGGACGTTCACCGACACCGCGAGCGGGGCACCCCGGCCGTGCCAGCGCGCGCAGTCGGCCAAGGCCTGGTCGAGGACCTGCACGGTGAGCTTCGGCATCAACCCGGYACGTTCGATCTCCGCCAGGAAGGCGTCGGGCTGCCGCACGCCGTCGACCGGATGGCGCCAGCGGACGAGGGCCTCCACACCGCTGATCCGACCGCTGCGCAGATCCGCCTTGGGCTGGTAACTCAGTTCGATCTGGCCGGAGTCCAGCGCATGGCGCACCTCGGCCCGCAGCAGCAGGCGGGCACGGTTGATCGGTGGATGGTCGCGGGCGTAGACGGTCTGCCCGTGACGGCCCCCCTTCGCCAGGTACATCGCCTCCTCCGCGTGACGAAAGAGCTCCAGCGCGCCACGGCCGTGCTCGGGGGCATGGGCGATCCCCACGCTCGCCTCGGGCCGCACCGGAGTTCCCGCGAGTGGAACGGGCAGTTCCAGCACCTCCCGCAACCGCCGAGCGACCTGTTCGGCCCGGGCCACATCGGCGCCGCGCAACAGCACGGCGAACGCGTTGCCGTCCACCCGGGCGAGCAGATCCGATCCGGGCAGCGCTCCGCGTAGCCGGCAACCCACCGTGGCAAGCAGGCGGTCCCCATGCTCATGCCCGAGCGCCCCGTTGACATCACGCATCCGATCGAGATCGATGAGCAGCACCGACACGGACGTCGCGCCACGCGCCCGGTGCTCACCACCCGTGAGACAACGGCTGGCGACGTCGAGGAAGTACCGTCGGCCCGGCAGCCCGGTCAGCTCATCCACCACGCCGCGCCGCGGCCACGCACGRCCCACGCCTCCCCGGGGATCCCACRGCTGGATGTCCGGTCCGGCCGAACCGGCCAGACCGTTCGCGTCGGCCGGACCGTTCGGACCCGGCCAGACCGCCGCGGCGAGGATCGCCACCGCGATCGACAACGCCGCGGCCGCGAGCACCACGCACGACAACGCGACCGGCGACGGCGCGGGCCCGCCCCATCCGCCGATGAGACAGAGCAGTCCCAGAAGCAGACCCAGCGCACCCCCCATCAGGGCGGCGACCCCCGAGACCGGCCGGACCAGCATCGACCGGGGCAACACCGACCGGAACAAAACTGACTGGACCATCGTCGCTCCGCCCGCAGCGCATCCATGACCTGGACGAGCACGCGGACCGACATCGCCGGTCCGCGTGCTCCCGGGGACAGCCATCCCCGCCTCGACCTCGTGGCGCAACCATCGGCGGCTACCCGACGGGCGGCCCGCACCGCCGTGCCGGATCGTCGAGCCACGCCGTATCCGATCCCGCCCATTCATCGAATTCCCCCGAAGCCGATCCCGCAATGTCCTTGAGTGAGCTGCGTCCTTGGGTGAGCCGCCGCAGCCGGTCGAGGATGGCCGCCCACGACGTCACCGCCGCCGGCATCACGCGCCTGGTTTATCCCCGCGCTATCCGAGCGTAACGTTCGCCAGTTCGCAGGGTATCCGATGCCCGACTTTCCACCGGCATCGGCTCGGTCCGTGGCCGCCGACACCGTCGTTGGCCAACCGCCGGGTAACACTAATCACCGTGAAGGGCACCGGCGAAATCCAAACCGTTGCCGCCCGGGACCACACCGTGTCCGTTCCGGGAAATCCCCGCCAGGGGCGGAGATCTTACAGTAATCAGCTCCTTGCCCGGCACCTCAGCGGGTTCTCCGGGCATCGGACAGGTGGCGTCGAACCGAGTCGGCGCTACCACCTCAGATTCGGTGACGCGATACGCGTGGTAACGGTCTCGCACCTCGACGGGGAAGGGATCCMCAACCTTCAGCTCATCGAGACGACTAAACGGTTTTCTATATGCGGTCCGATGTCCGGAAACCACGACATTCCCCAGCTCATCGGGCATGGCGGTCCCCGGCATATGTCCGGGACCCCGGCGCAGGACGGTGGCGGGKACACCTTTCACAATGGCCGGCGAATGGTTTGGACCGAATCGTGGAGCACACCGAATCGTGGAGCACACCGAATCATGGAGCACGCCGAATCATGGAGCACTCAGTATCGCCGGCCCCTCGCCGGCGCGTGCCGCCGGGAGTCCACCGGACCGGCAGGCCGGATGGGCGCGGGGACCACGCCGGCGGGTCACACCAGCACCCCGAACCTCACTCACCGTTACATGCAGAGGCACTTCTGTTACCCTCGATACTCATTCCGAGCCGTGGAGGCTCGTCGCCCGCCGGACCGGATGCTCTACCCGAGCGACGCAGGGGGTCCGATGAAGACCGTGGCGGTGATTGTCCACTGGGGTCCGCACCGGCCGACCRTGGAGCTTGCGAGATGGCTCGACGGCAGCCCCGTCATCGCCCAGGTGGCGGTGGTCGCGAACGACCGGTCGGACCGACCCGACCACCTGCCGGCCTCGGTCGCCTGGATCCTGCCGCCCCGCGACCTCGGTCTCGGCGGAGGCTTCCGRCTCGCCAGCCACGGCTACCCCGCCGCGCAGGCCTATCTCCTGATAGGCAACCACGTCAGGATCCCGGACCTGGCGCTGCGCGCCTGCCTGGATCTGCTGGCCGGGACGAACATCGGCGTGGTCGCGCCCACACTGGTCGACAACGACGGTCGGCGCTCGGGCCCGGCGCGGCTAAGCCCGGTCCTGGCTGCGCCGAAGGCCCGGCGTCCCCCCGGCGACCGCCCCCTGGAGGCCGACTGGGTCGCAGGCACGATCATGTTCGTCAAGGCGGACTGCCTGCGGCGGATCCCCCTGGACGGCCGTTACTACCTCGGGTTCGAGGATGTCGACTTCTGTTACCGCGTCCGGGACGCCGGATGGAGCGTCGTGGTCAGTCCGCACCGTGCACAGCGCATCGGGAGCACGACCGTCCCCCGGCATGGCGACGCCTACTACGGGGTGCGCAACCGGCTCTGGTTCGCCCGGGTCCGCGGATGGCGAGCCCGGGCCGCCTTGATCGCTCTGGCGACGGCGGTCGTCGTGCTACCCCGCGCCGTCGCGCTGGACATGCTTCTCGGGCACGGCACCCGGACCTCGGCCCTCGTCCTCCACGGCCTGCTGGACGGTCTCTCGATGCTTCCCCCGCCGGGAGAGGCACGTGACGACGAGCCGCGCGCCGCTCACTGGACAAGCTGGCCGTAGTCGGGCTGGTCACCAGACGGCGCGGACCGTTGCCGCACCACGGCAACGCCGGATGCGCCGGTCCGGCGCGTCGCCTGTGGCGCCGCGAGGAACAGCGCCTGCCAGCCGAACATGTTCGGCCACCGGTCCAGAACGCGACGATCCCACCGCCGCACCAGCTCCCCGGGGAGCAGCTCACGGGTGCGCCACCACGGCAGACCACCGGTGGTGGCGGTGGCGACGATGCGCAGTCCGTTGTCCTCCAACAGCCGCCGGGCCGAGTTGACAGTGTAGAACCGCAGGTGGGTAGCGTCCATGAGACCGGTCTCGGTGTACTCAAACCGACCCCGCAGGAACAGTGCGCGCTGCCGGTAGTGCAGCACGTTCGGCAGCGCCACCAGGACCCGGCCGCCGGGTGCCAGCGCCCGCCGGGCCTCTACGAGCAACGGCACCGGATCCGCCAGGTGCTCGAGGATGTGGGAAAGCAGCACGAGCTGGTGACTTCCGTCGGGGACGAAGGGCAGCCCGGCGTTCAGATCAGCGAGTTCGACGTGGTCGCACTCGGCCGTGGCGGCGGCCCGCTCGGACGGATCAATCGTCACCCCCGTCACCCGCCAGCCCCGGGCCCGCAGCAGCCGCGCGTTGTCCCCGGCTCCGCACCCACAATCCAGCGCCTTACCCGCCGGTATGTCGATCAGATCGAGGAGAGGCGGGTTACCACCGTTGCGGTACCGCAGATCGGCTTCCATACACGACCCCTTGTCGCCATCATCGGAGAAGCTACAGGCAGTCAAGAGAACTCGAAACGTTACTATGACACGCTCCGCAGCACAGGACTAGCACCTGGAGAGACATTAAAATCACTCTCCGTGCAGATCTCGCGTCGATCCACCGCCCCGACCGCCTCCCTCACCGATCGACCCGCCCGGGTTCTACTGCTGAGCAGTTCCCGCGGCYTCGGTGGCGGGATCGAGCGTTATCTCTCGACGATCGAGGAGACACTGCGGGCCGGTGGGGCCGATCTCCTGCGGGTCGACATGCTGGAGCCAGGCGTCGAGCTGACCCCGGCGATCAGGGCGCGCTTCACATCGCGCGCGCTCGCCGCGGCGCGCCGCTTCGGCCAGGCCGACAGCGTGGTCGCCGGGCACGCCAACCTCATCCCTGTCGCGGCGGCGGCCCTCCGACTGTCCCGGGCCCGTCTCGGCCCGGTGCTGCTCTACGGCACCGACATCTGGGGCATGCGCCGCACCGACCGCGCGATCCTGCGCGCCGACCCGCTCCTGCGCCCGGTCACGATCAGTTCCTACAGCGCCGGCGCGCTGTCGACGCTGGGTCTGGCCCCCATCCTCCGGCCGGGCATCTCACCGACGTGGCGGGCGACCCTGCTGGCCGAGGCGAACCGCCGCCGGCCGTTGTCCCCCGTACCGACCATGCTGAGCGTGTTCCGGCTCAGTGACTGGGTGGGCAAGGGTGCGGGGGTCCTGCTGGAGGCCGTGGAGTCCGTCCGGGCCACCCTCGGCCCGGTCCGGCTGGTGTTCGCCGGGCAGGGCCCGGCACCCGGGGCCCTGCATGAGCTGGTGTCCGCGCACCCCGACACCGAGCTGCACGAGTCCCCGACCGACGACGCGTTGGCACGCCTCTACGCCACCGCCGACCTGTTCGCGCTGTGCACCCGCACCCGCTCGCGCGGGCCACGGATCAGCGGTGAGGGCTACGGCATCGTGCTGCTCGAGGCGCAGCTCGCCGGGTGCGCGGTGGTCGGACCCGCCTCAGGCGGTAGCCACGACGCCTACCAGGACGGCGTGACCGGGCAGACGCYGATGGACGAGTCGGCGCAGGCGCTGGCGGACGTCCTGCACGGCATGCTCGCCGACCGAGCGCGACTGGCCCGCGTCGGCCGGCGCGCCGCGGAGTGGGCCGAGGCCGCCACTCGGCCCGACGACTACCTCCGCACGGTTTTCACCGCCCTGACCGGACRGCTACCGACCAGCGAGGGCCGGGACATCCCGGTCCAGCCCACGGGCACCGGAACCCGGCGGGGGGCGCCACGGGCCGATGCTCCCACCGGATCGGCGTGACTCCCGGATCCGGATTACGAATATCAAATATCGACCAGAGGTAACCATAACGCTATCGGCGGCCAACAGCCGGAAATGGTTGCCGGTCGCTCCTACTCCAGGTAGTCGCGCAGCTTCTGCGACCGGGAGGGATGCCGAAGCTTGGACAGCGTCTTCGACTCGATCTGGCGGATGCGCTCCCGGGTGACCCCGAACTCGCGCCCGACCTCCTCCAACGTACGCGGGTGCCCGTCAGTGAGCCMGAAGCGCAGCTGGATGACCTTCTTCTCCCGGTCGGACAGGGTGTGCAGGACCGAGTCGAGCTGCTCCTGAAGCAGGATGAAGCTGGCCGCGTCGACCGGGACGACGGCGTCGCAGTCCTCGATGAAGTCGCCAAGGTGGGAGTCCTCCTCCTCACCGATGGGGGTCTCCAGCGACACCGGCTCCTGTGAGACCTTGAGGATCTCACGCACCTTGTCCGGGGTGAGATCCATCTCCTTGGCGATCTCCTCCGGACTCGGCTCCCGGCCGAGGTCCTGCAGGAGCTGCCGCTGGATGCGGATCAGCTTGTTGATGGTCTCGACCATGTGCACCGGGATGCGGATGGTGCGTGCCTGGTCGGCGATGGCCCGCGTGATCGCCTGCCGGATCCACCAGGTGGCGTAGGTCGAGAACTTGTAGCCCTTGGTGTAGTCGAACTTCTCGACCGCCCGGATCAGGCCGAGGTTGCCCTCCTGGATGAGGTCCAGGAACAGCATGCCGCGCCCGACGTACCGCTTGGCGATCGAGACGACGAGACGCAGGTTCGCCTCGACCAGCTTGCGCTTGGCGATCTGCCCGTCGCGTTCGATGGCCTCGAGGTCCCGCCGCATCTGCGGGGAAGTTTTCTTGGTGGCCACCGCCAGCTTCTCGGAGGCGAACAGCCCCGCCTCGATCCGCTTGGCAAGATCAACCTCCTCCTCGGCGGTGAGCAGGGGGACCTTGCCGATCTCCTTGAGGTACATGCGCACCGGGTCGGAGGTCGGCGCCTTGAGGGCGAGCYCCTCCTCCTCGCGGCGACGGCGGGCCAGCAGATCCGCCTCGTCGGGGCTCTCACCTCCCGCCTCGAGTACCTCGATGCCCTCGTCGTTCAGCACCTGCAKCACCGTCTCGGCCTGCTCCGGGGGCAGCTCCGCGGCCTGGATGGCGACCGTGACATCCTCGGTGGTGAGGAACCCGATCTCCTTGCCCCGGGTGATGAGGTCCTTGACCTCGTCCACCTGGGCTTCGCGGGGTAGGACGGTAGGACTCATGGGCGGAATCTCGTCACTTCCTTCTCGGGATCGACCCAGGTTACGCGGCACCTACGCCCCGCTCCCGGAGTTGATGCTTGTGCTGCTCCAAAGCGATCAGCTCGCCGAACGCACGGCGAAGGGCCTCGGCGTCGGTCACCCCGTTGAGCCGCTGCACACGCGACTTCAGGTCCGTGATCCGAYGGGTCACATGCAACTCCTGTACCCGCGACATCTGTTCGTCGACATAACGATCATCCACATCGTGGTCGCACAGCACCCTCTCCACTGCAAGGGCAGTGACGAAGCGTCGCAGCTCCTCCTCCGAAGCCGCCGCGGCCAGCTCGGCCACCCAGGTGGTGACCTCACCGGACCTCGCCAGCCCCGCGCACACCCCACCGGCCTCGGCGATGAGGTCACGGACGGCACGGTGYGCGGGAACAGTGAACATCTCCGGACCCAGCGTGTCGAACATCGGGCCCGCCAGCCCGGGATACTGAACGGCCAGCTTGAGCGCCTCACGCTCCACGATGACCGCCGCGTCATCGGCCCCCGCCCCGCGCCGGCGCATCGGCGCGGAACGGGCACCAGCCCGCTCGCCCCCCTGCCTCGACCGGTGCTCGGCCACCCGGCCCACCACGAACCGCYCGTCGAGGAAACCCAGCCAGCGGTCCAGGTTCACCGCGTACCGGTGCCGCAACGCGGCGTCCTTGAGCCGGTTGACCAGCGGCGCGGCGGCGTCCAAGGCTGCGAGCCGGCCCTCGGTGGTGTTGAGGTCGTAGCGGTCGARCACCCCGCGGATCGCGAACTCGACCAGCGGCACCCGGCTGGCCACCAGATCCCGCACGGCGCCGTCGCCACCGCTCATCCACAGCTCGCAGGGGTCGCGGCCGGAGGGCTCCACCGCCACGAAGGTCTGGGTGGCGAAGCGCTCCTCGTGCTCGAAGGCGCGTAGCGCCGCCTTCTGCCCGGCCGCGTCGCCGTCGAACGTGAAAATCACTTCACCGCGACGCTCGTCGGAGTCCATGAGCAGCCGGCGGACCACCGCGACGTGCTCGGAGCCGAAGGCGGTGCCACAGGTCGCCACGGCCGTGGTGACCCCGGCGAGATGGCAGGCCATGACGTCGGTATAGCCTTCGACCACCACGACCTGGTAGCGGCGGGCGATGTCACGGCGGGCGAGATCGGCGCCGTAGAGCAGGTTCGCCTTCTTGAACAACGGCGTGTCCGGCGTGTTGAGGTACTTCGGCCCGGCGTTCGGGGCGTCGTCCTCGGCGAGGCGCCTCCCACCGAAGCCGACCACCTCACCGGCGAGATCCCTGATCGGCCACATCAGCCGATGATGGAAACGGTCGATCAGACCCCCGCGGGCGCCCTGTTTGGCCRGCCCCCCGAGCACCAGCTCCTCGCCGGTGAAGCGCCGGGCGAGCAGATGCCGAGTGAGGGTGTCCCAGCCGGTCGGGGCGTAGCCGACCTCGAAGCGCGCCGCCGTGGTGAGATCGAATCCCCGCGCAGCGAGGAAGTCCCAGCCGGCGCGCGCGGAGGCCTGCGACTCTAGCTGCTCGGCGTAGAATTCGGCGGCCGCCCGGTGCGTCTCCAGCAGCCGCTGCCGCTGGCTGGACACCGTACGGTCGGTGGTCCCACCGCCCTCGTAGGTCAGCGCCACCCCGGCCCGGCGCGCCAGGCGCTCCGCCGCCTCCCGGAAGGTCAGCCCGTCGATCTCCCGCACGAAGGAGTAGACGTCACCACCCTGCTGGCATCCGAAACAGTGGAACAGGCCGGTTGCCGCATTGACGTAGAAGGAGGGTGACTTCTCGTCATGGAACGGGCACAGCCCGACGAGCTCGTTACGCCCCGCCGGACGCAGTTGTACGTGCTCGGCCACGACGTCCGCAATCGGCGAGCGCTCCCGGACCAGGGCGACGTCGGCGTCACGGATTCGTCCCCCCACCCGCCCCTCCCAAGTCCGCGTCGAGACTCTGCGGGTACCCGAACGAGAGGTAGCTCGCCCGKGGCRGAGTGCCCGTCAATATGTTTGCCACGTCCATTCCCGCCGGATCGATGCTAGGACCACCACCCGCCGGCCTGCCCGGCCTGTCGACGAGTGACGCGGCGCCCCTCACATCGGTCCTACCGCTGCGATGGTACGTGTCGTAAGCACGACAGTACCGATCATGCCACGTGAATGTTGGGGACAGGGGCCGTGACGTGCATGCCGAGCTGCGATGTCGGGCCGCGGACCGCGCGCCGRCTCGCTCCCCCAGCCGAGGGAGCGGGTGTCCCCCCGAACGGGGGAACACCCGAAACACCGTCGGGCCATCGGGCCAGCAGAGGACACCCACCGAACCCACCACGCACGGATCCGGCGGACACGGACCCACCACGTACGGATCCGGCACGCACCGAACCCCTCTCGCACCGGGTCCCCCGCACACCGGACTCGTGGCTCACAGGACCCGCGGCGCCGGTCGTCCACACAGCAACGCATACCGCCGCTCGGCGCTGGCGTCGGTCAGACGCGCCACCTGGTCGATGACGACCCGTAGCCGTGCCGCATCGTCAGCGGCCATGCGGTAGGCCGCGCGCAACGACGGCTCGAGCACGTCCGGCGCGCCCCGGGAGAGCATCGCCACGAGCTCCGCGACCACCTCCCGCTGCCGGGACTGCCGGGCGCGGGCACCCGGCCGCTCCATCACATACCAGGCGGTGACCCCCTTGAGCRCCGCGCACTCGGCCACGGTGTCCGGATCCACCACCAGATCCGCGCCATAGCGCCACAGCGGACCGTCGGGATGGCACGCCCGGGTGGCACGGACCGCGCTGTGCGCGAACCGGGCGATGAGCTCGCTGGTCATCGCCCGCAGAGCGGCCTGGCCCCGGGCCGAGGTGATCTCGGAGCGGACCCACCAGGGCTGGGACCGCAGGATGCCCAGGGCGGCCGCCACCGCCTCGGCGGACGGCCCCGGGTAGCGGACGGCGGTCGCGGCGGCGAGCTCCGCCCGGCGGCCGGAATCGTCGAGGGCGGCCAGATCGATGTGTCCGGCAACGACCCCGTCCTCGAGGTCGTGCACCGAATAGGCCACGTCGTCCGCCCAGTCCATGATCTGCGTCTCGATACAGCGCCGGGCGGCCGGTGCGCCCTCCCGGACCCAGCGGAGCACGGACAGGTCGTCGGCGTAGGCGCCGAACTTCGTGCTGTCCGCCCGGGGCCCAGGGCGGCGCGGCCACGGGTACTTCGTCGCCGCGTCCAGGGTCGCCCGGGTAAGGTTCAGGCCCGCGCTGCGACCGTCACAGTCGACGATCTTGACTTCGAGCCTGGTCAGCTCGCGCAGACTCTGGGCGTTGCCCTCGAAGCCACCGCAGGCGGCTGCGGCCTCGTCAAGCGCCAGCTCGCCGTTATRCCCGAAAGGGGGATGACCCAGATCATGCGCGAGGCACGCCGCCTCGACCAGGTCGGGGTCCGCTCCCAGTTCCTCGGCGAGCTCCCGGCCCACCTGGGCGGTCTCCAGGGAGTGGGTCAGCCGGGTACGCGGGAAGTCGTCGTCGAGCGGGCCCACGACCTGGGTTTTTCCCGCCAGCCTGCGCAGCGCGCTGGAGTGCAGCACCCGGGCTCGGTCCCGGGCGAAGGGACGACRCTGAGCCGGTGTGGCCTTCGGGCGTTCCACGATCCGACGGGCCGTGTCCGAGGTGTCATACCACTCACTGACCACGAGTTTGAGAGTATCGGCGCGATTCCGCGACCTCCATCGAGCTCAGCGGCGATACTTTGTGCGCACCCTTCCCCGAATCGGCCCGGAGGCCTGCCGTGGACAAGATCATTAGGTATGGGGCGATCGCGTTCCTCATCTTCTTCGTGGTGACCGCGCCCAACAGCGCGGCCAGTATCGTCGGCCGCGCCTTCGACTGGCTGCAGTCCGTCGGTAACGGGGTGTCCCAGTTCGTAACCGATACCGCTCTGTAATGGCTACCCGGCCACTCTTGATGTCTGGGACACTGCCGGCGTGGTGAGACTCCAGCTTCCGGACCTGGCTCAGCGCGACACCAAGTACCTCGCATCCCAGGAACGCCTGGTGATGATGGTGCGGTTGCACTGGGCGGTCCTGCTGCCCATCTTCCTGCAGACCGTCGGGGCCGTACTGCTCGCGCTCGTGGCGAACATCCTGTTCGCCTCGCAGGACGTCGACGCCGGCATCATCACCACGCTGCTGTGGTACTTCGCCCTCTTCATGATCTTGAGGATGCTGTGGAGGGTCGCCGACTGGYAGTTCGAGCACCTTATGATCACCGACAAACGGCTCCTGAAGGTGTCCGGGATCTTTTTCCGCAAGGTCCAGACGATGCCACTTTCCAAGATCACGGATCTCACGTACAACCGGGATCCGCTTGRCCGGTTGCTCGGGTACGGCGAGTTCGTCGTGGAGTCCGCCGGCCAGGACCAGGCGCTTTCCAAGATCCAGTTCCTGCCGCGTCCAGACCGGCTCTACCTCACCCTGGTCGACATGACCTTCGGTGGAGCACCCGCCCCAGCCGGAGACGACTGAGGGACGGCCTGGTGGGRCCGGGGGGATCTCCCCCGGTCCCACCGGATGTCCCAGCCTCGTGCCTTCTCGACCGCCGGCCGCCGGCCCTGGACGGGTCAGCGCAGCAGGTCGCGGGCGGCCTCGACGATGTGCCTCGCGGAGATGCCGGCCGCGTCCAGGAGCTCCTGAGACGTCCCGGAACCCGGCAGCGACCGCACCGCGAGATGACGGACCGACAGCGGCACGCCGCCGTCGCTGAGCGCTTCCAGCACCGCGCTGGCCAGTCCACCCTCCGGGTAGTGATCCTCGGTGACGACGATGCGCCCGCCGGTGGCCTGGGCGGCGTCGGCGAGCGTCGCCGCGTCGACCGGCTTCACGGAATACAGGTCGATCACGCGGGCCGCGATCCCCTCGGCCACGAGGGTGTCCGCCGCGGCCAGCGACTCGTGCAGGGTGACACCGGCACCGATGAGCGTGACGGTGTCGGCATTCGATCGGCGGAGCACCTTGGAACCACCGGGGGCAAACGGCTCGTCCGGGCCATAGAGCACGGGGTAGGCTCCACGGGTGGTGCGCAGGTAGCTGACCCCGGGCAGATCCGCCATCGCCTCGACGAGCTTCGCGGCGGACGTCGCATCGCTCGGGTAGAGCACMGTCGAGCCGCCGACCGCCCGCATCATGGCGATGTCCTCGAGCRCCATCTGCGACGGCCCGTCGGCGCCGATCTCGACTCCCGCGTGGCTGCCGGACAGCCGGATGTCGGCCTGGGAGATCGCCGCCATCCGGATGAAGTCGTAGGCCCGGGAGAAGAACGCCGCGAACGTGGAGGCGAAGGGCACGTAGCCACGCACCGACAGCCCGACCGCCGCCGCGACGAGCTGCTGCTCGGCGATGAAGATCTCGAAGAAGCGGTCCGGGTAGATCTTGGCGAAGTCCTCGGAGTAGGTCGAGTTGCTGACCTCCGCGTCGAGCGCCACCACGTCGGTGCGGGCTCCGAGCGCGGCGAGCGCCTGGCCGTAGGCGCGCCGAGTCGCCACCTTGGCGCCGAGATCGTAGGTGGGCAGTGTGATGACGGGCCGCTCGACCGGCGCCGGTCGGGGGAGGTCCGCGGGCGGCACCGGACCGCGAACCCGCAGGTCGCGCAGGCCGCCGAGCTCGGCGATGGCGCGGTCGGCCATGTCGGCGGGGAACGGCTTGCCGTGCCAGCCCTCGACGTCCGCGGTCTCGGAGAAGCCCTCGCCCTTGCGGGTGCGGGCGAGGATGACGGTCGGCCGGGTGACGTCCTCGGCGTCGGCGAGCACCGCGTCGATCGCGGCGATGTCGTGGCCGTCAACGACGACCGCGCGGGCGCCGAAGGACTCCACCCGCCTGGCGTAGGTGTCGAGGTCCCAGCCGAGCTCGGTCGGGCCGCGCTGGCCGAGCCGGTTGACGTCGACGATCGCGATGAGGTTGGAGAGGTTGTAGTAGGAGGCCTTGTCCAGTGCCTCCCAGACCGAGCCCTCCGCCATCTCGCTGTCACCGCAGATCACCCAGACCCGGTAGGGCACCTTGTCCAGGTACTTACCGGCGAGCGCGACGCCCACGCCGTCGGGCAGGCCCTGCCCGAGCGACCCGGTCGCGACGTCGACCCACGGCAGGACAGGCGTCGGGTGGCCCTGAAGCCGCTCACCGAAACGGCGGTAACCATTGATCAACTCGTCGTCACCGACGACCCCGACCGCCTTGAAGATGGAGTAGATCAGCGGGGATGCGTGCCCCTTCGAAAAGATCAGATGATCGTTCGCCGGGTCCGCCGGGTTGTCCCAGTCGTACCGAAGGTGGCGCGCGACGAGAACCGCCAGCACGTCCGCGGCCGACATCGACGAGGTGGGATGCCCGGAACCCGCCGAGGTGCTGCTGCGCACCGAGTCGACCCGCAGTTGCTGCGCGAGTTCCCGAACCGTCTCCAGGTCGGCCGTCCCGACCGTGCTCTCGGATACGGGAGTTGCCACACCAGTCTCCTTACAGTGTCGTTCCACACCCGGAAGGTAATCTCCGGAGGGTTCTCTCGCGCCGCGGGCAGCCGACTCCGCCGCTTTGCCTCACTACCACGTGTCGCACTACCCCCTCACCCGGCGATCCGAACCGTATCAGCGGCGGCCGACGGCAAAGAGGGCCGAAGCGGGCGTTGATATGTCAGAGGCGTCACGGGTTCGTATCCGCTGCTGCCGACGAACGTCGACCCGGTGTCAGACGGCCCGGGTGGTCGCCGAAGGTGGTGATGCCTGGCGGAAGAGCTGGTACCACCGGTAACCGATCCCCTCGCGGATGATGTACCGGACCTGCGTGCCGAAGCCGTGGACGGCCGGCCCCCGGTCGGCCGGGGAGGTGACGGCGTCAACACCGAGGTCACGGGCCATCGTCCGAGAACGCAGGCTGTGCCAGGGATCGGTGACCAGCACGGCGGTGTGCCAGTGCCGCGAGTTCATCAACCCGGCTACGGCGGTCAGCGACCCGAGCGTGTTCGAACCCTCGGGTAGGACGAGCACCCGATCCGGGGGGATACCCCGCTGCCGCAGATAGGTCGCACTGGCCTCGCCCTCGGTGTAACGGTCGCCCGGCTGCTTCCCACCGACTGTGATCACCTGAGGGGCGATTCCCTCCCGGTAGAGCTCCAGCACGTGGTCGAGACGGGCGGCGAGGACCGCCGAGGGACGCCCGTCGTACTGCGAAGCACCGAGCACCACGAGGACGTCGGACCGGGGCCGGTGATCCTCCCTGCCCACCCACCAGACCTGCAGAAACGTCACCACGGCGAGAACCATGATGCCGAGGAGGACAGCCGCCACCGCCCGCATCATCCAACGCCACCATGGCACGCGGTACCAGGTCACGCGAAACGGGTTGACGATGAGACGAGGACGGGACAGGCCCACACGAACGAACAGTAGCGTCCCTATGGGCACACGACCGACATCACAGGGCAACTGCCCCCTTCATCCGCCCAGCCCCGATCGGGATCCCGGCCCGGAAAGGGCAGGAAACGGGCCAGGCGGAAACTCACCCGACCGTCGACCGGCCGAGAACCGCGGCACGCCCGGCCTCCAGCCGGGCCACCGGCACCCGGAACGGCGAACAGGAGACGTAGTCGAGCCCGAGTTCGGCGAAGAAGTGCACGGAATCGGGATCGCCGCCGTGCTCGCCACAGACGCCGAGGCCGAGATCGGGCCGAGCGCCCCGCCCAGCCCGGACCGCCGTCCTCATCAGGGCGCCCACCCCGTCGCGGTCCACCGACGCGAACGGCGACCCGGCGAGGATGCCGAGGTCGAGGTAGCGCGGCAGCAACGATGCCTCGACGTCATCCCGGGAGAAACCCCAGAGCAGCTGGGTGAGGTCGTTGGTGCCGAACGAGAAGAACTCGGCGCGGCGGGCGATCTGGTCCGCGGTGAGCGCCGCCCGCGGAACCTCGATCATCGTGCCGATCGGCAGGTCGATCTCCAGGCCGCTCTCGGTGCCGACCTCGGCCAGCACCCCGCGCACCCGGTCCCGGATGGCATCCAGCTCCGTCGCGGTGGAGATGAACGGAACCATGATCTCGGGACGGGGATCACCGCCTACGCGGCGGCAGCGCACCAGCGCCTCGGCGATCGCCCGCGCCTGCAGTTCCACCAGCCCCGGGACGGTGAGAGCGAGTCGGACGCCGCGGCGACCCAGCATCGGGTTGGTCTCGTGCATGCTGCGCAGGACCGCCAGCCTCTCCCGGTCGGCGTCGTCGACCGGCCTTCCGGCGGCGTCCGCGGCGGCGATCGACACGGACAGCTCGGTGAGGTCCGGGAGGAACTCGTGCAACGGCGGATCGAGCAGCCGGACCGTGACGGGCAGACCGTCCATCGCGGTGAAGATCTCGACGAAATCCTCCCGTTGCGGGGGAAGCAGCCGGCTGAGCGCCTCGGTCCGCTCAGCCGGCGTTCCCGCGAGGATCATCTGCTCGACCAGGGTACGACGATCCCCGAGGAACATGTGCTCGGTGCGGCACAGCCCGATGCCCGCGGCGCCGAACCGGCGGGCCCGCGCGGCGTCCGGCCCGGTGTCGGCATTCGCGCGGACCCGCAGCCGGCGGGACCGGTCGGCGTGCCGCATCAGCCGATCCACGGCGGCGACCAGGTCCCCGCCCGGCCGGGGATGGTCGGGACGGCCGGCCTCGAAGTACTCGACGACTGGTGACGGGACGAGTGGTACGGAACCGGGGTATACCGCGCCGATGGTCCCGTCGATGGAGAGGATGTCCCCCTCCCGCACGACCACGCCCCGCCCGGTGGTGAGGCGGCGACCGGCGGGATCGACCTCGATCTCCTCGGCCCCGCACACGCAGGTCCGGCCCAATCCTCTGGCGACGACGGCGGCATGCGACGTCCGGCCGCCTCGGGAGGTCAGGATTCCGCGCGCCGCGAGCATGCCCGCGAGGTCATCGGGATTCGTCTCGCGGCGGACGAGGATGACCGGTCGGCCCTCGGCCGCCACCCGCACCGCCTCGGCGGCGTCGAAGACGGCCTCCCCCACCGCCGCCCCGGGCGCGGCGTTCACTCCCGTCGCGATCGGGGCGGGCCGGGCCGTGTCGTCGAAGCGCGGGAACATCAGGGTGGCGAGCTGGTCGCCGCTCACCCGGCACAGCGCCTCGTCGTCGTCGATGACACCGCCTTCGGCGAGCATGGCGGCGATCCGGAAAGCCGCCGCGGCAGTGCGTTTGCCGACGCGGGTCTGCAGGATCCACAACCTGCCATGTTCGATCGTGAACTCGATGTCGCACAGGTCCCGGTAGTGCTTCTCCAGGCGCGTCATGATCTCGCGCAGTTCGGTGAAGGATGCCGGGTCGATCCGCTCCAGCTCGGCGAGGGGAACCGGGTTACGGATCCCGGCCACCACATCCTCGCCCTGGGCATTGGGCAAATAGTCTCCGTACACGCCGGGTTCGCCGCTGCCCGGATCCCGGGTGAAGGCCACCCCGGTGCCCGAATCCGTTCCAAGGTTGCCGAACACCATCGCGACGACGCTCACTGCCGTCCCGAGATCGTCCGGAATGCGCTCGGTACGGCGGTACAGCCGGGCCCGCGGCCCGTTCCAGGAGTCGAACACCGCTCGGATCGCGAGATCCAGCTGCTCGCGGGGATCCTGGGGGAAGGGGCGGCCGGTGCGCTCGAGCACGATCCGCTGGTAGGTCGCGACGAGCGCCCGCAGGTCGTTCTCGTCGAGGTCGAGGTCGCTACTGGTGCCCTTGGCCCGCTTCGCCGCCTCGAGGGCCGCGTCGAACGACGGCTCGCCGACGCCGAGGACGGTCCGGCCGAACATGGCCAGCAGCCGGCGGTAGGAGTCCCAGGCGAACCGCGGCGAACCTGACTGCTCGGCCAGGCCCAARACGGCCTGATCGGTCAGGCCGATGTTCAGAATGGTGTCCATCATCCCGGGCATGGAGAACTTCGCGCCGGAACGCACCGACACCAGCAGCGGATCGTCGGCCTGGCCGAGYCGCCGTCCCCGGGCGGTCTCCAGGGTGGCAAGATGATGATCGATCTCCGCCCGTAGCCCGACCGGTTCGCCGCCGGCAAGGTACTCCCGGCATGCCTGGGTGCTGATAGTGAACCCGGGCGGGACAGGCAGGCCGAGATTCGTCATCTCGGCGAGGTTCGCACCCTTACCACCGAGAAGATCCTTCATGTCCTTGTTGCCCTGGTGGAAGCCATACACGTAGCGCGCCATGGTCGTCCCTTCCGCCCCGGAGTGATACCCAGACGCTAACCCGCGGTAACGGTATGCGCAGCCAGAATGCCCATGATCAGCGACCGGAGGCGGACAGCGAGCCGAGAGCCTCCCAGTCGAGAGCTCCGGTCGTCAGGTCCCGGATCCAGGCCAGCAGACCGAGCCGCGCCGCCCGCACCGCCGGGTCGTCGGCCATCACCATCACCGCGTCGAAGAACGCGTCGACGGCGGCCGGCAGGTCTCCGGCTGCGACGACCAGCTCATCAAGGGAGATCGCTCCGGCCGCCGTCTCCGCGGTGACAGCCGAATCGGCGCCGGAGGACGCGAGCCGCCGGACGAGCGCCGTCACGACCTCCAGCAGGTCGATCTCGGCGGGTTCGGTGAGGCGCTGCGCGTCGAGCACCGCCGGGGTCCCGGCCGGCACGATCCGGCGGACCCGCTGCAACGCGGCGGCCAGGGCGGCGAAGCCGGCGGCGGGTGCGGACTCCCCCTGGACGAGCTGCCGCAGTGTCACCAAGGTGGCGGCCGCGCGGGCCGGCGTGCCGGTGAGCGGCCCGACCGCGCCGACCAGGCGGTGGTCCACTCCGGTATCGAGTAGTTGCTGGACGTAGCGGCCACGGACAAACGTCTCGGCGGCCTCGAGCGCCTCGGCGGACACCGGCACCGGGGTGAGCCGGGCGGCGCGGGCCAGCGCGCCGGTGACGGTGAGGCCGGCGAGCTCAGGCCGGCTGCCCAGGATCGCGGCGACCCCGAGCGCGGCCCGGCGCAACCCGAACGGATCCGAACTCCCCGTGGGGGCCGCGTCGAGYGCGAACAGCCCGACAAGCAGATCGAGCCGGTCGGCGAGGGCCAGCAGGCCACCGGGGGCGGTATCGGGCAGCTGGTCACCGGCCCGGCGGGGCAGCTCCATCTCAAAGAGGGCGACGGCGACCGCCTCGGGCTCACCGGCCCGGCGGGCATACTCCCGCGCCATCGTGCCGGCGAGGCTCGACAGCTCGATGACCATCTGGGTGGCCAGATCGAACTTGGCGAGCGCGGCCGCCCGGTCCAGGGTGGCCCGGTCGTCCTCACCGAGGTCGATCTCCTCGGCGAGGTCACGCGCCAGCGCCGCGATGCGGTCGGCCCGGTCCGCGACGGAGCCGAGCCGCTGCTCGAACGTCAGCTTCGCGAGCTCCGCCCGGAACGTCTCGAGTGGCACCGTGATGTCGGCGTCGTAGAAGAACGCGGCGTCGGTGAACCGGGCCCGGATGACGTCCTCGTTGCCGGCGCGGACCAGCGCTTGGTCGACTTTACCATCGGCGACGGCTACGAACGACGGCAGCAGCCGCCCGGCGGCGTCACGCACCGGCAGGTAGCGCTGGTGCTTGCGCATGACGGTGGTGAGGATCTCCGCCGGCAGGTCCAGAAAGCGTTCCTCGAAGGACCCGAGGATCGGGCACGGGAACTCGACGAGGTTCRCCACCTCGGTGAGCACGTCCGCCTCGGCGACGAGGTCGATGTGACCGCCGGAGTCCGCGGTGAGCTTGGCCGCCTCCTCGACGACGAGCTCGCGGCGAACCACCGGGTCGAGCAGGATCGACCGGGCAGCGAGCAGTTCTGGGTAGCCGGACGCGCTCGGCACGTCCAGCGGCGGGGAGCCGGCCCSCCGGTGGCCGCGGGTGGTCCGACCGGCCGCGAGCGTCGACACCGTCACCGGCACCACGGTCTCGCCGAGCAGGGCGAGCAGCCAGCGCACCGGCCGGCTGAACGACAAGGTCGGATCGTTCCAGCGCATGTTGCGCTCCGCGCGCAGCCCCACCACCAGCTCACCGAGCACCCCGGCCAGCACCCGGGCGGCGTCCCGGCCGGCCTCGGTGCGCACGAGCGCGACATGCTCGACACCGCGGTGGGTGACGACCTGGAGGCCGGCGGGATCCGCACCCTGACCACGCGCGAACCCGACGGCGGCCTTCGTCGGCGCGCCGGCGGCGTCGTAGGCGGCCGAGACGCGCGGGCCGCGGACGACCCGCTCGACGTCCGGCTCCCGGGGCGCCACCTCGTCAACGATCGCCACGATGCGCCGGGGAGTGCCCAGCACCCGGACCGCACCGTGCGTGAGGCGGGTGGCCGCCAGCCGCTCAACGAGGCCGGCGCGCACCGCCTCGACGGTCCGGGTCACCTCGGCCGCCGGGAGCTCCTCCGTCCCGATCTCGAACAGCAGGGTGGCCGGCTCCTCGGCCCGGGTGGTCACCGCGGCGGGCACCGCGGCCGGTGGCGGGGAAGCCGCCCCGAGGGGATGGCCGAGCTCCTCGCGACGGTCCCGCCACAGCGTCGCGACCTCCCGCGACAGTCCACGCATCTGCGCGAAGGAGGTGGCCCGCTCGGTGGTAGAGACCGCGCCCCGGGAGTCGAGGATGTTGAAGGCGTGCGAGCACTTCAGCACGTAGGAGTGCGCGGGGACGGGCAGCCGGGCGTCGATGAGCCGGCGGGCCTCGGCGGCGTAGTCGGCGTAGAGCCGGCGCACGGTGTCGATGTCGGCGTCGTCGAGGTAGTACCGGGACATCTCGTACTCGGCCTGGCCGAACACCTCGCCGTAGGAGATGCCGGGGGCGTAAGCGATCTCGCTGAAGTGGCGGACGCCCTGCAGGGCCATGAGGATGCGTTCCACGCCATAGGTGATCTCGACGCTGACGGTGTCGAGCGTCTGGCCACCGGCCTGCTGGAAGTAGGTGAACTGGGTGATCTCCAGGCCGTCGAGCCAGACCTCCCAGCCCAGCCCCCAGGCACCGAACGCGGGCGAGGCCCAGTTGTCCTCGACGAACCGGACATCGTGGGCGGCGGTGTCGATGCCGAGCGCCGCGAGGCTACCCAGGTAGAGCTCCTGGGGGTTACCCGGATCCGGTTTGAGGATGACCTGGAACTGGGTGTGGGTCTGCAGCCGGTTCGGGTTGTGGCCGTAGCGGGAGTCGTCGGGACGGACCGAAGGTTCGACGTACGCGACCCGCCACGGCTCCGGTCCGAGCACCCGCAGCACCGTGGCTGGGTTGAGCGTACCGGCGCCGACCTCGGTGTTGAACGGCTGTACGATCATGCAGCCGCGGTCGGTCCAGTAACGGGTCAGCGCCAGCAGCGCGTCCTGCATGGTCAACATCGAGCGAGCCTCGGCATTTCGCTGTCGCGGTCACGAGTGGTGCGGGACACCCCGGCTCCGGGGACCGGACACCGGTCCGCCGGCGACCGGTGTCCGAAGAGAGCGGTCAGGCGATCAGKGAGGGGACTGTCCACGGGACATCGACACTCCGAATCCATGATCCATAGATTCATGATCAATAGATCTGCAAATCATAGATCCACAATCCATAGATCGTAGATTCCATGATGCTGAGTCGAGGCTACCGGTACCCACCGACAATCCCGCGGTTGGTCACGGCCGGCCGGCGCCCGGCGCACCGACGGAGCGCGGCGGCTCGCCGGGGGCCGCGGTGTCGGCGTCCGGCGTACGGTCGGACCGATGGGTCCGCGCCGAGCCGCCCGGCCCGTCCACCGACACCAGCACCTCGAAGGTGCCAGGCCCGTCAACCGCGAAGACGAGCAGCGGCGTCAGCGCGTATCGCACCTCGAAGGCGGACAACGCGCGACGCCACGCGCCCGGCCCGTCCCACTCGGTGGTCATCAGCCACGAGCCGGGTTCGTCGAGCGCCTGGGCGATCCGCCCACCACGAAATCCCGGGGCCCGGGCGAGCGCGTCAAGCGCCGGACGTGCCGCCGCGGCGAACCCCGCCCCGCCCGGCACGGCGTCCCCCGGTACGGCGTCCCCGGGCACGGCGAAGGCGATCTGGGCGACGACCGGAGCACCGGCCGTCGGCGCCGCCCAGTCGGGCACGGTGGAAGCGTCGGGTCCGGTCGGAACGTCGGGTCCGGTCGGAACGTCGGGCACGGTCGGAACGTCGGGCACGGTCGGAACGTCGGGCACGGTCGGAACGTCGGGCACGGTCGGAACGTCGGGCACGGGCATCAGACGTGATGGGCGACGGTTCCGCCGTAGCGCCGGTCCCGTCGGGCGAAGTCCTCACAGGCGGACCACAGATCGCGCCGGTCGAAGTCCGGCCAGAGCGTCTCGACGAACTAGAACTCGGCATAGGCGGCCTGCCAGAGCAGGAAGTTGCTGAGCCTCTGCTCCCCGGAAGTCCGAATGACGAGGTCCAGATCGGGCATGTCGGGCTCGTCCAGGTAACGGCCGATGGTCGCCTCATCGATCCGATCGACGCGCAGCCGGCCCTCCCGCACGTCCCGGGCGATCGCCGCCGCGGCATCGGCGATCTCGGCCCGGCCGCCGTAGTTCACGCACATCACCAAGGTGAGCCGGTCGTTGTCACGGGTACGTTCCTCGGACGACTCCAGCCGCCTGATCACGTTCCCCCACAGCCGGGGACGACGACCCGCCCAGCGAACCCGCACACCGAGCGCGTGCATGTCCTCGATGCGCCGGCCGAACACCCCGTCGGTGAAGCGCATCAGGAACGCCACCTCGTCCGGTGACCGTTTCCAGTTCTCCGTGGAGAAAGCGAACACCGACAACCATCGGACCCCGAGCTCGATCGCGCCCTCGACGCAGTCGAACAGGGCGTCCTCGCCGGCCTCGTGTCCTTTTGTTCGCGCCAGCCCGCGCATCTTCGCCCACCGTCCGTTGCCGTCCATGACGATGCCCACATGCCGCGGGACGAGACGCGACGGCAGGACCGGAGGTCGCGCGCCGGAGGGATGGGGATGCGGATCGCGAAACCGCGTCTTCACACCATTACGCAGCGCCACCGCCTACCTCCCCGCACCCGTCCGGGGCGGCTTCACGCCGCAATCCGTCCTGCCGGTCCCAGCCATCACCACATCGTCCCCCCGTCGGCGCCGGGTCGCGCCGGACGCACCCACCGCCGCTTTCCGCCTCACCATGTCCGTCCTCGTCCTTCCGCCACGGCCCGTCCCACCGCCGTCCCGCTCTCATGGTCCCGTTCCCCGSCGGTCGCACCCAGGCCGCCCGGCCCGCCTCGCCGGGATGACCGTCCCGGCCCACACGCAAGACCTCCACCACGGCGCCCGGCCGCGTCACGCCCTCTCCAGATAAGGCAGTGCGCGAAGCCCGCGTTCGAGATGCCACTGGAGATAGGCGGCGGCGATGCCACCGGCCTCCCGCCGGGCGCGGGCGTCACTGACCAGTGCACCGTCCCAGTCACCGCGCAACAGATCCGCGAGCAGCCGCACCGCACCCGCGGACACCGACGCCGCACCGTGCGGGCGACATTGCGGGCACACTACGCCGCCGCCCGGCACGGACAACGACAGGTGCAGCCCGGGCCCACCGCAACGCGCGCAGTGGTCCAGGGCCATCCCATACCCGGACACCGCGAGCGCCCGCAACAGGAACGCGTCGAGGACGAGCGCGGGTGGGCGCTCGTCGCCGGCGAGCGTACGCAGACCACCCACGAGCAGGAGGAACAGCCGCAGGGCGGGCTGGCGTTCCTCGCTGGTCAACCGCTCGGCGGTCTCGAGCATCACCGCGGCCGCAGTGTACCTCGGGTAGTCAACGGCGATCGTGGCGCCGTAGGGAGAGATGATGTCCGCCTGGGTGACCGTGTCCAGCGCCCGGCCGGAATGCAGCAGCAGATCGACGTACGTGCCCGGCTCCAGCCGCGACCCGAACCGCGAGGACGTCTTGCGGACACCCTTGGCGACGGCCCGCACCCRACCGGTCCGACGGGTGAGCACGGTGATGATGCGGTCGGCCTCGGCGAGGGGGGCCGTGCGTAGGACGACACCTTYGTCGCGATACACCGGCACCCGCCCATGGTTGCACGGTCCCGAGTTCATGCGGTGAAGCGAGGTCGCCCGGCAGATGGCCGGTACCGGCCGGATGTTCTCCTGAGGAACCCGCAGGACATCCCGGTCCATAGCCGGGGGGTAGGTATGGCAGTACATTGCGGCATGGATGCGGCATGGATGCGGTGCTGACGGCGCCTCGGTGGGGCCGGCGGCGAGCCGGCTCAGAACCCCAGGCGACGCAGCTGGCGCGGATCGCGCTGCCAGTCCTTGGCGACCTTGACATGTAGATCGAGGAAGACCGGGGTACCGAGCAGCGCCTCGATCTGCGTGCGGGCGCGGGAACCGACCTCCTTGAGGCGGGATCCGCCGGTCCCGATGACGATCGCCTTCTGGCTGGGCCGCTCGACGAAGACGTTCACCCGGACGTCGAGGAGAGGACGCTGCGCCGGCCTGCCCTCCCGGGAGACCATCTCCTCCACCACGACGGCGAGCGAGTGCGGCAACTCGTCGCGGACCCCCTCCAACGCGGCCTCACGGACGAGTTCGGCGACCATCACCTGTTCCGGTTCGTCGGTCAGCTCCCCACCGGGGTACAGCGCGGGCCCGGCGGGCAGCCGGGCGACAAGCACGTCGGCAAGCACGGCGACCTGGTAGGAGCGCACCGCGCTGACTGGAACGATGTCACTGAACTCGCCGAGCCCGGCGATCTCGAGCAGGCGGGCGCCGATCCGATCGGGATCGGCGACCCGGTCTGTCTTGGTGAGGATGGCGACCACCGGGGTGCGCTTGGGCAGYCGGGACAGCTCCTCGGCGATGAAGCGGTCCCCCCGGCCGACCGGCTCGTCCGCGGGCATGCAGAAACCGACGACGTCGACCTCGGACAGCGTGGCCCGCACCACGTCATTGAGCCGCTGCCCGAGCAGCGTGCGCGGCCGGTGCAACCCCGGGGTGTCGACCAGGACGAGCTGGGCGTCGTCGCGGTGGACGATGCCGCGGATGGCGTGCCGAGTGGTCTGTGGTCGCCCGCTGGTGATGGCGACCTTCGTCCCTACCAGCGCGTTCGTCAGCGTCGACTTGCCGGCGTTGGGTCGTCCGACGAGGCAGGCGAAGCCGGCCCGGAACGGCACCGAGGTCGTTGTCGACACGCTAGGTGGTCACCCTGGTCCGGGCGACGCCGTCCGAGCCGGCGAGGAACACCGGGATCCCGGCGCCGAACTCGGCCAACGTCGCCAGGTCGGCGCGGTCGAGCTCGTCCTTCTGCGTGACCACCGCGGCGGCTTCGAACCGGCGGGCGCCGCTGGAGACCGCGGCGGCCACCGCCGCGCGCAGCGCCGAGATCGCTAGCTCGGCCCGGCCCAGGCCGAGAGTCGCCGCCGCGTAGGTGCGACCGTCGGTGTCGCGCAGYGCCGCACCCTCCGCAGGGTCGCCMGAGGGGGCGTAGGCACGCAGCCGCGCCGCCCTGGCCAGCACCACGAGCTTCGCGTCCTCTGCGGCGAGGTCGAGAGCCGGGGCGCCGTCGGCCGAGTTGCCATCGGCAGGCACGGTTCCCGACCGGGTCGCGTCGGCGGTCACGAATTCACCTTTCTGTCCGACGACGAGCTGCGCACGGGTTCGCCGCCGTCGTCGGATCGGGGAGGCGGCGAGCCGTCGTCGCCGTTCGACGGATGCGGCAACCGCTGGACGACCACGGTGCCAATCTGGTTACGCCGGCCGGCGGCCCGTTCCGCCGACAGCCGCAACCCACCGACCGTGACCGTCGCACCCGGGATGGGCACCCGTCCCAGGGCCGTGGCCAGCAGGCCACCGACGGTGAGGCTGTCATCCGCACCGGGCAGGTCGTCCACGTCGAAGTCAAACAGCTTCGCCAGATCGTCGACGTCGAGCCGGGCGGTCACCCGCGCGGTGTTGGCGTCGATCCACTCCACCGGCGGAACCTCGTTGTCGTACTCGTCGGTGATCTCACCGACGATCTCCTCAAGGATGTCCTCGATGGTGACGAGTCCGGCGGTTCCACCGTACTCGTCGATGACGATCGCCATGTGGGTACGCGACGCCTGCATCTCACGGAGCAGGTCGTCCGCGGGCTTGCTCTCGGGCACGAGTGCGGGTGAACGCATGATCTCGGCGATCGCACCATCCTCGCCCCCCTCCCGTTCCCGGCGGACCATGTCCTTGAGGAAGGCGATCCCCACCACGTCGTCGACGCTCTCCCCGATGACGGGGATCCGCGAGAAGCCGCTGCGCAGGGCCAGCGCGAGAGCCTGCCGGACGGTCTTCGTCGACTCGATGAAGACCATGTCCGGACGCGGCACCATCACCTCGCGCACCAGGGTGTCCCCGAGCTCGAACACCGACGCGATCATGTCGCGTTCCTCACGCTCGATGACCTCGTTCTCCTCGGCGAGGTCGACGAGATCGCGCAGCTCGGCCTCGGATGCGAAGGGACCATCCCGGAAACCAGGACCGGGGGTGACCGCGTTGCCGAACGCGATCAGCAGCCGGGGCAACGGCCCGAAGATCCGCGCCAGCCGGACCGTGAGACCGGCGCTGGCCAACGCCACCGCAGGGGCGTGCTGGCGGCCCAGGGTGCGGAACATCACCCCGACGAGGATGTACGCGACCAGGGTCGAGGCCAGCGTCCCGAGGCCGATCGCGGCGAACCCGGCCCCGTAGGCGTGCACGAACAGCACCGTGATACAGGCCGCGGCGAGCATCTCCGCGACGATGCGCAGGAGCAGCAGCAGCGCGAGGTAGCGGCCCGGATCGGCCACGACGGTCGCCAGGTTCCGGGCGCCGGCCCGGCCCTGGCGGGAGAAACCCTCGACCGTCACCCGGGAGACCCGGGTCAGGGCCGCGTCGATGCCGCCGAGACCCGCCGCGGCAAGCGAGCCCATCACGGCGATGAAGACGAGAAAAAGATCACCGGAACTCATGCGGACCCCCTTGTGCCGGGTCAGCGTGCGGGCGCGGCAGGGGGCTCTCCGGCGCCACCGCCACGGCCCTGGTCACCACGGCGGCCCTGGTCACCACGGCGGCCCTCGCCGCCGTCCGCGGCACCGTCCGCGGCACCGCGGGCGCCGTCCGCGCCGTCCGCGCCGTCCGCGCCGTCCCACGACGCGAGCAGCTGGCTCTGTACCTTCCACATCTCGCGTTCCTCGTCCGGCTCGGCGTGGTCGTAGCCGAGCAGGTGCAGGATGCCGTGGGTGCACAGCAGGGACAGCTCGCGATCGAAGGAGTGACCGGCCTGCTCCGCCTGCCGCCGCGCGACGTCCGGGCACAGCACGACGTCGCCGAKCAGGGTAGTCGGATCGTCGTCGACCGACTCCGACCACGAGGCGTCAAAGGCATCGTCCTGCGGGAAGGACAGGACGTCGGTCGGACCCTCCTCGCCCATGTACCGGACGTGCAGATCGGTCATCGCCTTCGGCTCTACCAGCATCACCGAGAGCTCGGCGAGCGGGTTCACCTTCATGGCGTCGAGCACGAACCGGGCGAGCGCGGCCAGCCTCACCTCGTCGACGTCACTCGCGCCCGACTCGTTGGCAACGAATACGGCCATCAGCGGTCCTCTCCGACCGCGGCAACGGTCACCGTCGGTCCCGACGARCAGACCGGGCCGGAGCGGGTGGCGGCGCACTGGCCGCGTCCCAGCGGGCGTAGGCGTCGACGATCTCGCTCACGAGCCGGTGCCGAACCACATCGGAGCTGGTCAGGGATGCAAAATGGACGTCGCCGAGGCCGTCGAGGATCTCCCGGACCACCCGCAGCCCGCTGCGGGTGCCGCTGGGGAGGTCGACCTGGGTCACGTCCCCGGTAACGACGATCTTCGCGCCGAAGYCGAGCCGGGTAAGGAACATCTTCATCTGTTCCGGCGAGGTGTTCTGGGCCTCGTCGAGGATGATGAAGGCGTCGTTCAGCGTCCGGCCGCGCATGTAGGCCAGTGGGGCCACCTCGATCGTGCCGCTCTGCATCAGCCGCGGGATCGAGTCCGGATCGATCATGTCATGCAGCGCGTCGTAGAGCGGCCGCAGGTAGGGATCGATCTTCTCGTACAGGGTCCCCGGCAGGAACCCGAGGCGTTCCCCCGCCTCGACCGCGGGGCGGGTCAGAATGATCCGGTTCACCTTCTTGGCCTGCAACGCCTGAACGGCCTTCGCCATGGCGAGGTAGGTCTTGCCGGTGCCGGCCGGCCCGATCCCGAAAACGATGGTGTGCTGGTCGATCGCGTCGACGTACCGCTTCTGGTTCAGCGTCTTCGGCCGTATCGTCCGGCCCCGGCTGGAGAGGATGTTGAGGGTGAGAACCTCGGCCGGCCGCTCCTCGGCGCCGCTGCGCAGCATCGCCAGCGAATGGTCGACATGCTGCGGGCTGAGCTCCGTCCCGGCGTCGAGCAGCGCGATGAGCTCAGCGAACAACCTGGCGGCGAGCTCGTTCTCAGCCGGAGCGCCGGTAATGGTGATCTCGTTGCCACGCACGTGGATATCCGAGGAGAAAGCCTTCTCGATGGTACGGAGCAGCTGATCCTGGTGACCGAGCAGACTCACCATGCTGTGCGGACCGGGTACGACAATGCGCGTCTGGACCCTGGTGTCGGGCGCGACGGGTGGCGTAACGGATTCGGGCATAAAGAGCGGCCAGCGAGGCCGGGGCACCTCTCAGGATTGATGATCGCGGTGGGTGGCGCGGCGCGGACGGCCGACACCGGACAGAACCCCTCCAGCCGGAGGGACCGCCCAGCGAGGCGGACCACGGACGCTACCTGACCAGTCTATCCATCATCGCGCCGGGCCGTCCCAACGACCGAGGTCCGCGAACACGACCGCCGCGGCCACGACGCCGGCGGTGGATGTGCGCAGCACCGTCGAACCGAGCCGCGACACGATCGCTCCGGCCTCGCCCAGCGTGGCCAGTTCCAACTCGGACACCCCTCCCTCGGGGCCCACGACGAGCACCAGCTCCGCCGCCGAGGCGGCCGGAGCCACTCGCTCCGACACCTCAACCGAGCGGGCCAGGCCAACCAACGGGATGGTCGCCTCCTCGTGCAGGAGGACGGCAAGCGCCGCCGCCCGCACCCGCTCGACAACCTCCTTCAGGCCGGCCAACTCGCCCACCACCGGCCAGTGCAGTCGGTGGGACTGCTTCGACGCCTCCTCCGCGGCTCTGACCCAGCGTTCCCGGGCCCGCACGCCACGGACACCCTCCCAGCGGGCCACGGACCGGGCCGCCGACCACGGGACGATCTCGTCGACACCGACCTCGGTCAGCATCTCCACCGCCCGCTCGCCCCGATCCCCCTTGGCAAGGGCCTGCACGACAACCAGTCGGGGGCTCGGGGCCGCGGCGGCGACCCGGCGCCGGACCGCGCAGTCGATCTCATCCCGCCGGGCGGCAACGACCTCGCACTCCACCGCACGGCCGAGACCGTCGGTCACGTCGACCGGCTCCCCCGGCCGCAGCCGGCGCACCATGGCCGCATGGCGACCCTCCGGACCGGCGAGGGTGAACGAGTCCGCGATCGGCAGCGGCGACAGCCGGAACAGGGCGCTGGTCAGGATGCATCCTCTCCGCAGCGGTCACGGCCGATGACCGGGCTAACGGCCGCGGCGCGTGCCCCGCCGCCGGAATAGCCCCGCCGCGCCGCCGGCGGATCCGCCCACGACGGCCGGTGCCTCCTCGTCGCGCAGCTTCGCCAGCTCTCGTAGCAGCCGCTCCTGCTCGCCGTCCAGCTTCGTCGGAGTCTCGACGTTGATGTGGATGTGCAGATGACCGCGCCCGGCGGCCCGCAGATGCGGAACCCCGCGGCCGGCGAGCTTGATGACCTCACCGGGCTGGGTGCCGGGCTTCACGGCGATGGTCTCGGTGCCGTCGAGGGTCTCCAGCGTGGCGGAGGTGCCGAGCGCCGCCGAGGTCATCGGCAGCGGCAGCTCACAGTGCAGATCGTCGCCCTCCCGGGTGAAAACCGGGTGCTGCTTCTCGGAGACCTCGACGTAAAGGTCACCGGGCGGCCCACCGCCGGGCCCGACCTCGCCCTCGCCCGACAGCCGGATGCGCATGCCGTCCTCGACCCCGGAGGGGATCTTCACAGTGAGCGTCCGGCGCTTGCGCACCCTGCCGTCGCCGCCGCAGTCCCGGCAGGGATGCTCGATCACGGTGCCGGTACCCGAACACCGCGGACAGGGCCGGGAGGTCACCATCTGGCCGAGGAAGGAACGGGTGACCTGCTGGACCTCGCCCCGCCCGCCGCAGGTGCCGCAGGTCGACGGGTGCGTGCCGGGAGCCGCACCGGCACCGGTACACGTCGAGCACACCGCCGCCGTGTCCACGGTGATCTCGCGCGTGGCGCCGAACGCGGTCTCGGACAGGTCGAGCTCGATGCGCAGCAGCGCGTCGTTGCCGCGCCGGACCCGGGACCGGGGCCCACGGCTCGACCCGCCGCCGAAGAAGGCGTCCATGATGTCACCGAGGCCGCCGAAACCGGCGCCGAACGGCGAACCGCCACCGCCGCTGCCACCGGGCGCGAGCGGATCGCCGCCCAGGTCGACGATCTGGCGCTTCTCCGGGTCGGAGAGCACCTCGTACGCGGCCGTGACGCCCCGGAAGCGCTGCTGTGCATCCGGATCTGGATTGACATCCGGATGCAGCTCACGGGCCAGTTTGCGGTAGGCCCGCTTGATCTCGTCGTTCGACGCTTCCCGGCGTACGCCCAGAACGGCGTAATAATCCACTGCCATCAGTCGGCACCCAAGAGTTCACCCACGTATTTGGCGACGGCCCGGACGGCCGCCATCGTCCCCGGATAGTCCATGCGCATCGGGCCGAGCAYCCCCATCCCACCCAGCGCGAAGGGACCACGACCGTATCCCGTGGCCACCACCGCGGTGGACCGGAGGGCGTCCACATCCGTTTCGCGACCGATCCGTACCGTTACAGTACCGGTCTCCCGCGCCGAGCCGATGAGTTTCATCAGCACGACCTGTTCTTCTAACGCCTCAAGTATCGACCGCAACGAGTCGGCGAAGTCGACCGGGGACCGCGTGAGATTCGCCGTCCCAGCCATCGCGATGCGCTCCTCCTGCCGCTCGACCAGCGACTCCAGCACGGCACCGGCCACCGTGGTCAGGTAGGGGCGCAGCTCGGAGCGGGTGCTGTCGGGCAGGGCCGCGACGATGTCGGGGGCGTCGACCAAGCGCCGGCCGGCCAGCGCGCAGTTGAGCACGGAACGCAGCTCGCCGGCGACCTCGTCGTCAACGGGTACGAGGCTGTCGACGATACGCTGCTCGACCCGGCCGGTGTCGGTGATGAGGACCATCAGCAGGCGGTACGGGCCGAGCGTGACAACCTCGATGTGCCGGATGCTGCTGCTCGACAAGGAGGGGTACTGCACGACGGCCACCTGCCGGGTGAGCTGGGCGAGTAGCCGCACGGAGCGGCGCACCACGTCGTCCAGGTCGACGGCGCCCTCCAGGAAGCTCTGGATCGCCCGACGTTCGGCCCGGGACAGCGGCTTCACCCCCGACAACCGGTCCACGAACAACCGGTAGCCCTTGTCCGTCGGTATCCGTCCTGCGCTGGTATGAGGCTGTGTGATATACCCCTCTTCCTCCAGGGCGGACATGTCATTACGGACAGTAGCTGGCGATACACCGAGATTATGCCSCTCCGCCAGCGCCTTGGAACCCACCGGCTCGTTGCTCAGCACAAAGTCCTCAACAATCGCCCGAAGGACTTCGAGCCGCCGATCCTCCAGCACGCGGTCGCACCCCCTTCACCAGGCGGGACGTGGCCGGGCCACGGTGTGTGCAGCGGCGGACACCCAGCTTGGCACTCGGCCGCAGTGAGTGCCAAGTGTAGCCGCCTGCTCAGGTCGAAGCACAGAACATGAGCCACCCCGCGAATGACCGGTAAGGGCCCGGCGACGTCCTCGTAACGAAACGAGCATGCCGGTACCCAGGTTCCGGTCCCGCCCGATCGGGCCACCGGACGGCCGCCGGTCGGGCAGCGGCGTCAGTCGGGCAGCAGGGCTCGCACGACCGTGTCGGTGAGCAGACGACCGCGACGAGTGAGACGCACCCGGCCGAACTCCAGGGCACCRGGTTCCACCAGGCCGGACTTCGCGAGCCCGGCGGTGRCCTCCCGGCCGGGCCCGTCCAGCTCACCGACGGCCAGTCCCTCGGCCAACCGGACGCCCAGCATGACCCGCTCGACCCGGCGGGCCTGCGCGTCGAGCTCCTCCCGGGCGGCCGCGGGACTGCGCCCGGCCCCCAGCCGGGCCGCGTACTCCGCCGGATGACGCACGTTCCACCATCGCACCCCGCCGACGTGGCTGTGCGCGCCCGGACCGATCCCCCACCAGTGATCTCCGCGCCAGTACCCCAGATTGTGCCGACACCGGGTATCGGTCCCCCGCGACCAGTTGCTGACCTCGTAGCTGGTCAGGYCGGCCGCGCACAGAGCGTCATCGGCCTGCAGGTAGCGGTCGGCAAGCAGGTCGTCGTCGGGTTCGAGCAGCTCGCCCCGGCGGACCCGGCGGGACAGTTTCGTGCCCTCCTCAACCGTCAGCGCGTAGGCACTGACGTGGTCCGGGCCGAGCTGGATCGCCGCGTCCAGGCTCGCCGCCCAGTCCGCCTCCGACTCGCCCGGAGCCCCGTAGATGAGGTCCAGGCTGACCTGGTCAAAGCCCGCCTTGCGGGCCCAGCGCATCACCTCGGGCACGCGGCCAGGGGTGTGCCGCCGGTCCAGGGCGGCGAGGACGTGCGGACGGCTACTCTGCATCCCGAAGGAGATCCGGGTGTAACCGGCGGCGCGCAGCTGCTCCAGTTGCGCCGGATCCACCGACTCCGGATTCGCCTCGGTGGTGATCTCCGCGTCGGACGCCARCCCGAACCCGTCGTCCAGGATCCGCAACAGCCGCCCGAGATCGTCCGCGGTCAACAGGGTCGGCGTGCCGCCACCGACGAAGACCGTGGAGACCACCAGCTCCTGCTCACCAAGCACGGTACGCGCGAGCCGGACCTCGCCGGTCGCGATGTCGACGAACGTCGTGAGGCCCACCGACGACACCAGGGCGCCGCCTAGGTCGGCCGCCGTGTAGGTGTTGAAGTCGCAGTAGCCGCAGCGCGCCGCGCAATAGGGCACATGCACGTAGACCCCGAACGGCCGCCGGGTCACCTCGGCCAGCGCGGCCGCCGGGAGGGCACCGTCGTCCGGCGGAAGCGAGCCGTCGGGAGGCTTTTGTGGCATGCCCCCAGTGTGCCCCCAACGTGTGCTCTCGCGGCAACGCTACGTTTGCCAACCACGCGGGCGGGCCAGGGGTGGCCACACGAGGACCACCTAGGGATAAGGCCGGAATACCCACTTCGGCGATGTTGGCCGGGTGTAATGACATTTTGTCATCGTTGGGCACAGAAGGGAAAATATGGGTGGTTCACCATGGACCGATCGACGTCGGTGCGAAAAGATCCGGTCATGGACGACGACGCCAGGGCCGTTCTCGACGAGATCTTCGAACTGCTCCCGCCCCGAACCACCGTGTACCGTTCCAGCGCCGCCGCCCCTGTCGCGGACCTGTCGTTCCCCGAACCGGCCACCGAACCGATCCGCCTCCCGGCCAGCCCCCTGCCGACCCGCTGAACGGCCGACTCACTGAACAGGCGGATGGCACCACGGTCCCGCGTCGGCCCCGCACCGGACTCACTTCACCGCCGGTTTGCCGGTGTCCGTGGACAGCGCCGCGATGAAGGCCTCCTGCGGCACCTCGACCCGACCGATCGTCTTCATCCGCTTCTTGCCCTCCTTCTGCTTCTCGAGCAGCTTGCGCTTGCGGGTGATGTCGCCGCCGTAGCACTTGGCGAGCACGTCCTTGYGGATGGCGCGGATGTTCTCCCGCGCGATGATCCGGCTGCCGATCGCAGCCTGGATCGGCACCTCGAACTGCTGGCGCGGAATCAGCTCGCGCAGCTTGGTCGTCATGGACACGCCGTAGGCGTAGGCCTTCTCACGGTGCACGATCGCCGAGAAGGCATCGACAGTCTCCCCCTGCAACAGGATGTCGACCTTCACCAGATCGGCCAACTGCTCCCCGGCCGGCTCGTAGTCGAGGCTGRCATAGCCCCGGGTCCTGGACTTCAGGGCGTCGAAGAAGTCGAAGATGATCTCACCGAGAGGCAGCGTGTACTTGAGTTCCACCCGGTCGGTCGACAGATAGTCCATCCCCTTCAGGACACCGCGCCGGCCCTGGCACAGTTCCATCACCGCCCCGACGAAGTCGGTCGGCAGCAGCARCATCGCCTCGACGACGGGCTCGTACACCTCGGCGATCTTCCCGCCCGGCCAGTCACTGGGGTTGGTCACTATGATCTCGGAATGGTCCTCCATGACCACCCGGTAGACGACGTTCGGGGCCGTGGAGATGAGAGTGAGGTTGAACTCGCGCTCCAGCCGCTCCCGGACGATCTCCAGATGCAGCAGGCCCAGGAAGCCGCACCGGAATCCGAACCCCAATGCCGCGGAGGTTTCCGGTTCGTAGGTCAGGGCGGCGTCGTTGAGCTGAAGCTTGTCGAGAGCCTCGCGCAACGCTGGATACTCGCTGCCGTCGATCGGGTACAACCCGGAGTACACCATCGGCAACGGATCCCGATAGCCACCGAGCATCTCCGTCGCCGGCCGCCGGGTAGTGGTGATGGTGTCGCCGACCCGGGCCTGCCGGACGTCCTTGACCCCGGGGATGACGTAGCCGACCTCGCCGACCGACAGCGACCCGGTCGGATGGGGGTCCGGCGAGATGACACCTACCTCGAGGGTCTCGTGGCTCGCGCTGGTCGACATCATCAGACACCGGTCGCGGGTGGTCAGCGTGCCATCGACCACCCGCACATAGGTGATGACGCCGCGGTAGATGTCGTAGACGCTGTCGAAGATCATCGCACGAGCCGGACCGTCCGGATCGCCGACCGGGGCGGGCACCCGGCGCACGATCTCGTTGAGCAGCTCCGGCACTCCCTGGCCGGTCTTGCCGGACACGCGGAGCACCTCGCCCGGCTCGCAGCCGATGATCGCCGCGATCTCCTCGGCGTACTTCTCCGGCTGGGCCGCCGGAAGATCGATCTTGTTGAGTACGGGAACGATGGTCAGGTCGTTCTCGATCGCCAGGTACAGGTTCGCCAGGGTCTGCGCTTCGATGCCCTGGGCCGCGTCGACCAGCAGCACCGCGCCCTCGCAGGCCGCGAGCGAACGGCTCACCTCGTAACTGAAGTCAACGTGGCCCGGTGTGTCGATGAGATGCAGGATGTAGTCCCGACCATCGTCGGCCCGCCACGGCAGGCGCACGTTCTGGGCCTTGATGGTGATCCCGCGCTCGCGCTCGATGTCCATGYGGTCGAGGTACTGCGCGCGCATGTTGCGCGCCTCCACGACACCGGTCACACCAAGCATCCGATCGGCAAGAGTCGACTTGCCATGGTCGATGTGGGCGATGATGCAGAAGTTGCGGATCATCGTCGGGTCGGCGCCGGGCGCCAGGTGCGGGGCTGTGGACACGCGGAGAGTTCTCGTTTCGCTCGCGGTGATCACGGTGGAGCCGCCCGTGCCGATATCTGGGTCGACCACCTTCATCGTGCCAGGAGCCGCGCGCAACGTTGCGCYGGTGCGCCGCCGCGCGGGGGTTTGATAATCTGAGTGCCACCGTGACGGGCCGCGTCGTCGTCCGGTCATGATCTGGTCGCCATTCCGTGCGGCGCCGGTCGCCGGAGGCAGCCGGTTCTCCGCGGTACCTGCTGCTCCCAGGAGCCAGCGAGATATGCCGGATCACCGGGCACGGCCGGTACCCGTACTATGACGTGTCCGCACCACCCCGACTCGACAAATCAGAGGTTCTCCCGCGTGGCCAACATCAAGTCGCAGATCAAGCGCAACCTCACCAACGAGAAGCGGCGGCTGCGCAACAAGGCTGTGAAGTCGGAACTCAAGACGCACGTGCGTCGCTTCCGCGACGCCGTGGATGCCGGTGACGTCGAGCGCGCCGGCGAGACGCTGCGGATCGCGTCCCGCAAGCTGGACAAGGCCGTCAGCAAGGGTGTCATTCACGCCAACCAGGCCGCCAATAAGAAGTCGGCACTGGCTCGCACGCACGCCAACCTGGCCGCCAGCTGAGTCGTCTTCCTCCAGCCGGGGCGCCGCAGGCGTCCCGGCTTTTCCGCGTGCCCACCCGTCGGTCGGGCCTCTCGCCCGGTCAGAGCCCGCCGCACGGCGTGGAACGGGCTCCGGGCTGCTGTGGAGCCGGTTCCGCCGAGACCTCGTCCGGCCGGATCAGCCGCTCAAGCACTTCGTGATAGGCAACCATCGCGCCGACGGTCAGCGGGAGGACACCGACCACCCAGGCGCTCGCGAGATCACCGAGTGCGATCACCACCGTGACCAGCCCAGTCACGATCATGAGCAGCCCCCGCATCCAGCCCGCCGGTAGCACCCGCAGGCCGAACCAGCCGCCCGGCGGCGGGGCCTCGGGGTCGGCTGCCGGCTGAGGAGCCACGACGATGCCGGCACCGGCTCCCGGACCGTCAGCCGTCCCCGGACCGTCAGCCGTCCCCGGACCGTCGGTCATCCACGGCTCCCGGCCGCCCGGGCCCGCCCGACCAACCTGGCCACGGCGACCTCGCGCAACAGTTTCTCCAAGGCGTAACCGGCGTCAACCGCAGCGCCCTTGACGCCGGCGTCGGCCTCGGCGGCCGCCCGCAGGGCCTGGCCGAGACCCCGGTCCGACCATGCTCGGGCGGAGCGCTGCGCCTTCTCGACCTTCCAGTCCGGCATACCCAGGGCTCGGGCGAGATCCCACTTCGAGCCGGGACCCGCGGACGCCACCCGGGCGAGGTCACGCAGACCACCGGCAACGGCGCTGGAGACCAGTACGGCCGCGGTACCCCCCTCCAGGGACTGACGCAGCAGCGTCAACGCCTGCGGCAGGTCGCCGCCGATGATCGCGTCCGCGACGGCGAACCCGCTGGCCTCGGCCCGGCCCCGGTGGAAACGGGCCACCGCGGCCTCGTCGATCAGCCCGTCGGTGTCGGCCACGAGTTGATCGCAAACGGCGGCGAGCTCACGCAGATCACCACCGACCGCGTCGAGCAGGGCGCGCACCGCGCCGTCGCTGACCCGGCCGCCGAGATGCCGCACCTCGGCGACGACGAAATCGTGACGCTCCCGCGGCTTGGTGATCTTCGCTGCCGGCACGACCCGCGCGCCCGCGGTCTTCAGCACGTCCGCGAGTTTGCGGTTCTTCACCACGCCGCTGTGGACGACGACGAGCACGACGTCGTCGAGCGGACGAGCGATGTACTCCAACAACGCGTCACGCAGATCCTCGGCGAGGTCCTGCGCGCCGCGGACGACCATCACCCGGCCACCTCCGAACATCGAGGTGGCGCCGAGGTCGATCAGATCGGCCTCGCTGAGCTCACCGGCCGGCCGGTCGACGATCTCGACATCGGGATCACGGGCCCGAGCCGCGTCGAGAACCCCGCGCACCGCTCGACCGACGAGTAGATCCTCGTCGCCGGTGACGAGCACGAGCGGCGGCAGTGCGGAGGAGGACACGCAGGTGAGCATGTCACGATCCGCCCCCGGGCCGGCGGAGCACCACCGAGACGCGGACTCCCGCCCCCGACCCGGAGGCGGCTCCCGCCAGCGACCCGGACTCGGCGGACCCGGCGGGTGCCGCCGTGGCGACCACCGCCACCGCGCCGTCGCGGTCGGTCCGGGCGACGGCCATGCCGGACCGGCGCAGCGTCCGCAAGGTGGACGGCGCGGGATGACCATAGCTGTTCCCGGTGCCGACGCTGATCAGGGCGAATCGGGCCCCGGTCGCCGCGAGGAAGGTGGCGTCCTGATCAGCGGCGCCGTGATGGGGCACCTTGAGCACGTCGGCTCGTAGCGCCGTCCGATCCTCCGGGCTGCCGGTCAACACCCGCTGGGCCGGCGGCTCCACATCCCCGGTGAGCAGGATGGTCACCTCCCCCACCCGTGCGGAGAGCACCAGGCTCGCGTTGTTGGGATCGCTCTCGGTGCCGTGCAACACGGTGCGCGGAGCCAGGACCGTCCAAGAGACCGCCCCCACCTGTGCCCGGGAGCCGATGACGGCCGTCCGCAGCGGCACACCGGCCCGCCGGGTCCACTGTTGGACCCGGTGCCACTGGAGAACGGGTTCCCCCAGCGGACTGCCGAGTACCTCCCCCACCGGAAGCCGGCCGAGCACGGCCGGCAGCCCCTCGACGTGATCGGCGTGGAAGTGGCTGAGAATGACCACCGGTATCCGTCGCACGCCGAGGTCGGAGAGGCAGCGGGTCAGCAGGGCCGGATCGGGGCCGGCGTCGACCAGCACCGCGGTGCCCGGTCCCGCCGACAGCACGAGGGCGTCGCCCTGACCGACGTCGCAGGCGACCAGGCGCCAGCCGGGCGGCGGCCACGGCGCCAGCCGCCCGGCGACGGCGCATCGCGCCAGGAGCAGGCCGACCAGGGCCGCAGCGACCAGTCGCCGCGGCACCCGCCGCCGCAGCGTCGCCACCACGAGCCAGGCGACACCGGCGGCCACGCCCGCTCCCATCACCCCCGTGGGCCACGGCAGCGTCGCGGCAGGAAGATCGGCGCACCGGCCGGCGACCGTCACCAGCCACCAGCACGGCAGATCGGCGAGGTGCGCGAGCAGCCCGGCTGCTGACGGCGACACCGCCGCCACGACCAGCGTCAGTACTCCCAGCACGGTCGCCGGTGCGACGGCGGGCACGGCCAGGACGTTCGCGGGCACCGCCACGAGGCTCAGCCCCCCGCCGGTCCAGGCCAACACCGGGGTGCACGCCAGCTGGGCGGCGGCCGCGACGGAGAGCACCTCGGCGATTCGCGCCGGCAGCCGGCGAGCGAGCGCGTCCCGCCAGCCCGGCGCGAGAACGATCATTCCGGCCGTGGCGAGGACGGACAGCGCGAAGCCGACCGAGAGGGCGAGCGCGGGATCCGCCAGGATCAGGATGATCACGCTCGCCGCCAGGGAGGGCAGCACCGCCCTGGGACGGCCAACGGCGAGCCCGAGCAGGCCGACCAGACCCATCGCCCCGGCACGCAGCACGCTGGCCGAGGGCCGGGYGAGCACGACGAACCCGACGAGAGCGAGGGCTCCCACCGCGGCGCGCGACCGTGRCCCACGCCCGGTCCATCCCATGAGGTAGAGCGCCGAGGCCGTCACGATGGCGACGTTGCTACCGGACACGGCCGTTAGATGGGACATTCCGGCGGCGCGGAAGTCCGCGCGCACCGCATCGTCGAGCCCGGAGACGTCGCCGACCACGAGGCCGGGCAGCAGCCCGCGACGCGGTTCAGGCAGTCCCCCAGCGGCTCGACGCAGCCCGGCCCGCAGCCCCCCGGCGATTCGTTGGATCATTGCGGGTCCGCCGCGGGTCCGCGGTGGGCCGTCGGCGAACAGGACGGCGGCCACGGTGTCACCGACCCGGGGTTCGGCGAGCCTGCCGGAGACGACCAGGTGCTGGCTGGGCAGCAGAGCACCCCAGCCGCCACCCCGCGCGAGCAGGACCATCGGGGCCCGGACCCGCAGATCCGCCGGTGACGCGGTAAGGCGTTCCGCCCGGACGGAGATCACGAAGGTCACGCGATCGGCGCCGCCGCCCTCTCCTCTTCCCTCTCCGGCTCCGGGCCCGGTTCCCGTCCGGACCGCGGTGGACGAGGAGGTGGCGCGGGGATCGTCGGTGACGACGACCTCGGCGGTGACCGGACGGCCATGCCGGACCAGATCGGCGAGCGGGCCGCTGTCACGCGGACGAGCCGCCAGTCCACCCGCGAGAAACCCGGCGGCCAGGAAGACGAGGGCCGTGAGCACGACGACAGTGCCGCCGGAGCACCGCCCAACGCCCCGGGTGAGCGGCGCGCTGCGCGGCTGCGACTGCGACTGCGACGGACGAGACGCGCCMGTAGCCGCCTCGGCCCGAGCGCCGCCCGGTCCCGGGCGAGTCGGCCGACCACCCCGCGGACGGACCTGGAGCAGCAGGAACATCGGAGCCGCGACGAGCACCGCACCGGCGGCGCCCAGCAACGGAACGGACGGCGGCCAGGTGCCGGCACCCGCCGCGCCAGCCCAGGCCATGACCGCCGGGCCCACCAGCCGGGCGTCCATGGGACGGGAAGCCCCGGACGGCCGTTCCGGCAGCGCGAGTCCGGTCTCCATCCCGACGTCGACCACTGGAACGTCAAACCTTCAGCAATGGCAGCAGATCGGCCAGCCGCTTGTCGCCGACTCCGGTCACCTCCGCCAGCTGCTCGGGCGACCGGAAGGGCCCGTGCGCCGTGCGCCACTCGACGATGCGGCGAGCCAGCACAGGCCCCACCCCGGGCAGACCGTCAAGCTCCTCGGCGGTCGCGGCATTCAGGTCGATCGGACCGGTCGCCGCGGTGGAACCGGCGGACCCGAGGCCAGTACCCGCAGGTTGCCCGGCCGCCGTTCCGGGCCGCGCCGGGCCGGGCTTGCCGTCGACGAGGACCTGTTCTCCGTCGACCAGCAACCGGGCCAGGGCGAGGCCGGTCGTGTCGGTGCCCGGGAGCACTCCCCCGGCGCGTTCGATCGCATCCACCACGCGCGCGCCCGCCGGGAGCCGGACGACCCCCGGCCGGGCCACCCGGCCGGCGACGTCGACCACCACCTCGCCGCTCGCCCCGGTGCGGGCGGCCCTGGCCGTCGGTGCCGAAGTCACGCTCGTATCCGTGGCGGAGGTGGCCCCGTGGTCCGAGTGGTCCGACCGGGCGTTGCCAGCCGCCGCCGACTCCCCCGTCCGGGGGGTATCGACCTCGGAGGAGGCGAGCGGCACCGGGCGGTGCTGCCAGGAGAACCAGGCGGTCATGAGCGCGGCGGCGAGGGCGACCAACGCGAGAACGAGGGCGGCCCGGGCGGCCGGCGCCACCACGATGCCATGCAGCGTAGCCGGAAGCCGCCTGCGGATGACGCCGACCAGATCGCCCCGTGGAACTCCCGGCGCCGGCCGGCCGGCCGATGGCCCGCGATCAGGTCCCCGGCCGCCCTCGTCCTCGCCATCGTCCATCTCGCGCCCCRCACGGGGGTGGACCAGACGGGAGTGGACCGGACGGCGCCGATCCGTTCGGCCGGCGACCAGCCGGCCAAGATCGGCCCCTTCCGCCGCGAGCTCGTCCGCGACCCATCCGCCGGCGGCCCGGTCCTCATCAAGGAACACGCCCTCGCGAATCCCGAACAGGTCGGACTCGTCGCCACCGATCTCCTGCTCGTCCTCGGTGAACGTGGCGTCACGAACGCGGCGGGATCCACCAGCTGAGCCGTCCGCTGGGGGGTCCGGCGGACGCAGCGGCACGGTGGCGTCGTCCGACGGCAGCAGGTCCAGCGATGGCCATCGCGACGAAACGGACGTTTCAGGCGGAAATGCGTGGACGGGGAAACGCGGCGACGGGGCCGACAGCGGGTACCCGGGACCAGGGGTGGATTCGACCATGGCTGGACCGTAGATCGATCACGGCGGCTCCCGCTCCGCTCGCCGCCGTCCTGTGGACAGCCGCCCGTCGTCCACAGCCCCCGCCCAGTGGCCTGCCGGGGTCCCGGTTCTGTCGCAGCCACGGGCTCGGCGGTAAGGTCCGCTCGACACTGATTGTGGGAGCACCACTGGGAGGTGCGCCGATGCGCGTGACTGTCGACTACGACCGCTGCGCGAGCAGCGGAACCTGTGTCCGTCTCGTCCCGAACGTGTTCGAGATCCGCGACGACGGCTTCCTCTACCTCCTCGACGAGGAACCCGACGACGCCAGGTGGGACGACATCCAAGAGGCTGTTGACTCCTGCCCGACCGAGGCGATCAGCATCTCCGACAGCTGATCACGACGTGGCGGTCGGCCGGGAGAGTGAGTCGCGGTAGCGACTCGCCGGAACCGGGTAGAGACCTTCTGGCGAGAGCGGCCCGCGCGTATCCGGGCGGAGCCCCGACCCGGGGAGGTGCCTCGATGGCCACGATCTACCGGCAGCACCGACGTCAGCAAGCCCCCAGCGCGCTGTGGCCGGCGTTGCTCCTGCTCGGTGCGGCGGTCACCGTGCTGGGACTTCTGCTGATCACGAACCCCTTCGCGACAGCCCGCACGCTGGCGGTCCTCGCCGGGGTGGCACTCGTGCTCTCCGGTATCAGCGAGACGATCGCCGCGGTCCGGTCGGAGAACACTGCGGGGACCGCCCTGTTCGGGATCATGCTTGCGCTCGGCGGCGTCATCGTGCTGCTGTGGCCGGGAGTCACCCTCCGAGTCGTCGCACTGCTCGTCGGCGCGATACTGATCATCACCGGGGTCGTCCGGGCCCTGGTGACCTGGGCGAGCAGATCCTCGCGCGGGACCGGCCGCGGCATCGCCGGTCCGCTCGCCTTGGCCGCGCTCAGTGTCGTCCTCGGCGTGCTGGCGCTGACCTGGCCGGGAACGACGATCATGGTACTAGCGGTGATCTTCGGAATCCAACTGATCGTCACCGGTGTCACCGAGATCGCGCTCGGGCTCGCGCTTCGCCCGCACGGTCACTCCTGACCTCCGGCGACCATCCGTTCTCCGGATTTCCGGCGGATCAACCCGCGATTGCCGRGCGCGCCCGCCGAGTCACCCGCCTCCCGGCCCCGCGGCGGTGCCTTTGCCCGGGGCATTGACGGGGGTATCGACCGGGTCATGGACGGGGTCATGGACCGGGTCGATGCCGAACGACGACAGATCGACGGTGCCGCCCGCCCGCGTGGACGGACCGGTACCACCGCCGACGGAACCACCGGACCGCTCCGGGTCCACCGCGAGAGCCGTCCGCCCGCCCGCCTGCGCGACGGCCGCGGCGACCACCGGATCGATCTCGACGGGATCGATGAGATGACGACCCTTGTTCCGGACACTGCCCACYTCGGCCGCGACCGGATGCGCCGCGACCACCCCGGCCGGAGCCGGCCGCAGCAGCGAGGCGAACGCGGCGGGATCGCGGACCGAGGGATCCATCCAGCGATCCCAGGCGGCCTCGGGCAGGATCACCGGCGAGCGGTCGTGCAGGAACTCCAGCCCCGCGGCGGCCCCGGTCGTGAGGATCGTGAAGGTCACCAGCGGGGCCTCACCCCGGCGCCAGACCTCGTAGAGACCCGCGAACGCGAAGATCCCGCCGGTCGCGGGATGGCCCGCGGGACGGATGTAGAAGGGTTGCCCCCGCCGCGAGCCACCACCCGGATGAAACCACTCGTAGAAACCGGTCGCCGGGACGAGGCAGCGCCGTGCGGCGAAGGCCGATCGGAACGCCGGCTTGGTCGCCGCCGTCTCCGACCGCGCATTGATCATCTTTGCCCCGATCGTCCGCTCCTTGGCCCAGGACGGCACCAACCCCCAGGTCGCGAGGCGAAGGACCCGCTCGGTCCGGGCGGCAGCCGGCGGCTTCCCGGCCGGGTGCCGGCCGGCCGGAGGGAGGTGCGCCTCACCCCGAAGAGCGCCGTCCGGGAGCTCACGCGGCTCGGCGATGACGATCGGCATCGCCGAGGTGGGCGCCACGTTGTAGTTCTCCGCCACCCCGCCGGCAGTCTCGTCGCGAGCGGACATCGCCGCGGCGAGGTCGTCGGTCTTCAGCTTCTGGGTGTACCGACCGCACATGGCGCCAGTGTGGCACCCGGGTCCGACAGTTCCAGGTTCCGCGCGGAGGTCACCCGAACGCGAAGGTCACCCGAACAGCGTGGCGAGGCCACCGGCCAATGCACCGAGGTTGACCAGGCCGAAGAACCCGACCCAGAGCGTCGGGGGCAGTCCGGTCAACCGCGCGAGCTGATCCGGGTCGGAATCCCCGGCCCGGCGCCGACGGCGCCCCCGCTGCACCTCGATCACCGGGCGGATCGCGCCCAGCAGCAGGAAGCACGCGATGTACGCGGCGAATCCGGCGCGCACGGTCTGCGGCGCGAACCAGGAGACCGCCAGGATTCCCGCGGTACTCCCCAGCACGGACAGGGCCCCGAAACCGTTGCGGATCACGACCAGCATCGCCAGCAGCAGCGCCACGCACAGCTGCAGCAGCAGACTCGTCCGGCCGGTGGCCAGCAGGCCCGCGGCTCCGAGACCGAGCAGAGACGGTGTCGTGTAGCCGGCGGCGACGGTCACGACGACACCCGCACCGGTCGGCCGTCCGGAGGACACGGTTACTCCGGAGGTGTCCGAATGCAGCCGAACGCCGGCCAGGCGGCGCCCCGTCGCGACCGCGGCCAGGGCATGGCCGCCTTCGTGTGCAATTGTTATCACATGTCTGGATATCGGCCATAGGCGGTCGCTGAGTACCGTCAGGGCCGCCAGAATCGCGGCAACGACGAGCACCCACTGCGGCGCCGCCGGCTGCGCCGCAATGCTCCGGCGCAGAATCTCCATTTCCGTCGTCTCTCCCTCATCCGCGCGGTTGGTCCCGCTCCTCCACAGACGCCTGATACGAACATCATCGATCCTGCCCTCACCCCACGCGACGTTGCCTTCCGGTGAAACCGGACCGCGGTATCGCCGGACATCCACGACGACCGGTGTCAGGGGGTGGGGGTAAGGTCGTGTCGCATTCGGCACACCGGGGAGACCGCGAGGAACATCGAGGAGTGGCCCGTCGTGGCGGAGTACGTCTACCGGCCGGTGGTCAGCATGGTGCGGGGACTTTTCGGCGCACTGCGCCTGCGTCTCGACATCCAGGGCAYGGAGAACATCCCGGCATCGGGTGGCGGCATCGTCCTGATCAATCACGTCTCGTACCTGGACTTCGCGCTCGCGGGTCTGCCGTTCTGGATCGCGGAGCGTCGGCTGGTCCGGTTCATGGCCAAGAAGGCCGTCTTCGACCACCGGATCAGCGGGCCGCTCATGCGCGGCATGCACCACATCCCGGTCGACCGGGAGGCCGGCGCAGCGTCTCTGCGCCACGCCCTCGACGCACTGCGCGCCGGGGAACTCGTGGGCGTCTTCCCCGAGGCGACAATCAGTCCGAGTTACTGTCTGGCGACATTCAAGACCGGGGCGGCCCGGATGGCCGCTCACACGAAGGTGCCGGTGRTCCCGGTGATCCTCTGGGGCAGCCAGCGCATTTTCACCAAGGGGCGGCCCTTCAGACTGCGGGACGCGATCGGTGTCCGCGTCTCGATCACGGTGGGCAGGCCCGTCCAGCCCACGGAACTGGGTAAGGGCCGCGACGGCACGGCGCTGCTGGAGAAGGTGATGAACGAGCTGCTCGACGACGCGCAGCGCCGCTACCCGCGACCCGCGCCGGGCGAGCCGGACTGGTGGCTGCCCGCGCATCTCGGTGGCTCGGCTCCTGATCGGCCGGCCGATCAGGACGCCGCCGAGCAGAGCACCTCCGAGGAATCCGGCCAGAGCTGACAGATCATCCCCGCCGGAATCCTTGCCGACCGACGATCTCGCGGACGGCTCTGCGCTGTTACCGTGCGTTATTCAAGGAAGTGCTCACCCACGAACACCGCCCCGGGACGGAGACCCGTCGACCTCGGTACCGGACGGCGGCGGCCCGGRCGGCGACCGGTACCGGGTCAGCAAAGCGGCCCGGCGCGCGGGGTGCAGGTTCGCCCGGCTGACGTCCCCGCCGTAATGCTCGACGACGCGGTCGTCCATCACCCGAAACCACACCGGCGGGAGATACGCCGCGAGCAGGAGCGTGGCGTACCCCGCCGGTAGCTGGGGAGAGGCCTCGAAGGACCGCAGTGCCTGGTAGCGCCGGGTCGGGTTGGCGTGGTGGTCGCTGTGTCGCTGCAACTGGTAAAGCGCCAGATTGCTGATCACGGCGTCGCTGTTCCAGCTGTGCCGGGGGTCGACCTTCTCATAACGCCCGCTCGGAGTCAGCTCCCGGGCCAGGCCGTAGTGCTCGATGTAGTTGACCCCCTCCAACAAGGTGAACCCGAAGGCCGCCTGGGCGACGAGGAAGACGAGTACAGCCGGCCCGAACTCGACGGCCAGCGCCAGGAACAACACCGCGGTGAGCAACCAGCCAAGCACGACCTCGTTGCGCACCGACCAGACCCGTCGGCCGCGCAACCGTAGCCGGGCGGCCTCCAGCGACCAGGCGGAACGCAGGCTGCCGACGACGGTCCGCGGCCAGAACCGCCAGAAGCTCTCCCCCAACCGGGCGCTCGCCGGGTCCGCCGCCGTCGCTACCCGCACGTGATGGCCCCGGTTGTGCTCTACGGAGAAGTGACCGTACGCGGCCGGCGCCAGCATCAACCTCGCCAACCAGCGCTCGAAAATCCCCCGCTTGTGGCCGAGCTCGTGCGCGGTGGTGATGCCCACCCCGGTCACGGTGCCGACCGACACCACCACGCCGATCCGGGCGGACCACGACAGGTCGCCGTTCGTCCAGGCCGAGGCGCCCAGCAGCAGGCCGACGCCCGCCAGCGGCGGGTAGAGATACGTGCACCGGCGGTAGTAACGGTCGGCCTCCAGCGCGGCCCGGATCTCCTCCGGTGGATTGACCGGATCCGGCGGTGTGGTCATGTCGAGCAGCGGAACCAGGACGAAGACGAAGAGCGGGGTGATCCACCAGTGCAGCTCGACACCCGTCCGATGCCACAGGCCGTATCCCACGATGGCCAGCAACGGAACGATGATCGCGGTGAGCCACATGTACCGCTTGCCGTCCCGCCAGGCGAGGCCGCCGGGCGCGGTGAGGACAGGTGCYGCCATCGGTACCTCCGATTTGCCGGCCGGACCGCCGACCGGCGCCGACCGCCACCGCGGGGCGAAAACCCCTGACGGYGCACGATAACTGGACAGTGAGCCTGCCACGTGTCATATACGGTGACAACAGAACGCCGGTCACATCGAGGAGCAGGACCCGTGCAAACAGGTGGCGTGACGCCGTCGCCCGCGGGCCGGCGGTCCCGTTCGATGACCGACTCGCCCCCCTGGATCGGCGGGGTGATGGTCGGCACTCTGTTGCTGTCCACCGTTGTTCTGATCACGTATACGCTGCTTCCCCTGCCCGGCCAGGAACGTCTGGGTGCGGGCAACTACGTCCTCGCCGCCGTGCTGTTCGCCGCCAACATCCTGCTGCCCCGGCTCCTGCGATGGCACCGGCGCCGCCGGAACCACCGGCCATGATCCATCCGCGCGCCGGTCCCCGCCCCAGGCCGGCCACGTGGCCTGTCCCACGCCCGGCGCATCCCGGCGCCTTCCGGGAACTCCGGCTGCCACGATGGCCGAATGTCCGCACTGATCGTGCTCTTGGTCGGCCTGGTGGCGGGCATCGGGGTCCGGCACCGCGGACGACTGCCTGCGGACACCGCCCACGTGATCAACCTCTGGCTGCTGGACGTGGCCCTGCCCGCTCTGACGCTGCGCGCCATGCACGGCATCGTCTTCCCGCCGAACCTCGCGCTCGTCATCGCCGCGCCCTACCTGCTCTTCGTCCTGACGACGGCCGGCTACGTGCTGGCCGGACGAGCGTTGCGGATGCCGCGGGAGGTCGTCGTCGCCCTGATCGCCACGACCGMGGTGGCGAACACGAGCTTCGTCGGCATCCCGATGGTGACCGCCTTCTTCGGCGCGTCGTCGGTCCCGGTTGCCGTGCTCGTGGATCAGCTCGGTTCCTTCCTACTGCTAARCACGGTGGTCCTCGGGACGGTCACGATCAGTGCCGGCGCATCGCTTTCCCGCGCCGAGCTCGCCCGTCGAGTCCTCACCGCTCCGGCGCTGATCGCCTTGGTGGCCGCGCTCGTCCTGCGGCCGGTGACCTTCCCGGGCTGGCTGAACGCCGCGCTGGGGTCGCTCGGTGGCACCCTCACCCCGCTCGCCCTGTTCTCCATCGGTCTGCAACTCCAGGTGCGTGCGGTCCGGGTGTGGTGGCGGGAGCTGGCCCTCGGCCTCGGCGTCAAGCTGGTCGCCGCGYCCGCGCTCGTGGTGGGGATCTACGCGCTGACGGGGAGCGTCGGAGATCACGACGTGCGGGTGGCCCTCTTCGAGGTGGCGATGCCCCCGATGGTCGCCGGCGCACTCATCRCCGCCCGTCACGAACTCGCGACACCGTTGCCGAGCCTGCTGGTGGGAGTCGGGGTTCCGCTGTCGTTCGTGAGCCTGGTGGTCTGGGCGCTGCTCCTCGGGGCCTGAGGAGGTGGGGGGCCTGAGTCGTGCTCGTCCTCCAGTGGGGTCACCGCTGTAGCGGGCGCCCGGCGTGCTGATCACACCCCACGTGGGCGGGTTGACCATGCGTGCGGCGCACCGGGCGGCACCTCCCACGAGCGCGCGCCGTCGGCGCACGGGGCGAGATGTGTGTCCGCGATGGCGGAGAAATCGCCGAAGAACTTGATTTCCAGCCGCTCGCGACAGACACCTCCCTTGCCGTCCGGCGCGAGACGCAGAAAGTACAGCACGCTCGTACCTCCGGCAGCCGGCCGGTCATGCGGGTTGTAGCCGCCACCGTCCCAGTGGAACTCGGCCCGGGTCCGCAACACCCAGCGCAGTCCCTCGATGATGATCGGATTTGGGTCCGGCAACCRCATCGCGAAGTGCCGCTCGAGCTCGAACACGCGTTCCTGCTCGATGAGCCCGGCCGGTAGTCCAGGTGTCCGCCGGAGCATGAAGATCTCCAACGTGCGGTCCGCGCCCGCATCGGACCGCAGCGCGGCGTGGGTGAGACGCACGTCGAGCAGCTCCGCGCGCACCGCGTAGCGCTCGGCCAGCCGGGCCTTCACGATGACGCTGGGCACCAGCGCGCTCGGCCGCACGCCGAGAGCGGGCAACGCCGCGAGCGCGGCCTCGAAGTCGTCCACGGCGATCAGCAGCGCCGCGTGGTCCAAGACGCAGTACCGTGCCACCAGATCGACGAGGGCCGCCGCCTCGTCAAGGCCGTCGAACAGGCCGGCGAGGAGACCCTCGGTGCGCAACGCGCGCAGCGGCGCGCACACGGCCTCAATCCGGCGCACGTCGACGACGTCCAGACCGCTACCAGGCCGTCCGAGGTCGGGATGCCCCGGTGAGGCCGTKAATCCCTGCGCTTCGATCATCCCGTGCCACCTTCCGCCGCGCGGATGTGCATGACGACCGGACACACCACGCCGATTCGTCCAGTCGGGTTCCTGCTCAGTCGGGTCAGGCCACCTTAGGCCGCTGGGCCTGGCCACCACGGCAGATCCGGCCCTGGAGCGTTCCTGGCAGCCTAGCGGGGTTGAGATAACAGCCCGTCACCACCCACCGGCGAATCGCTCCTTACCGGTAAAATTGTCGCATCACCTGTGTGACGAGGCTCGCTGGCATCCCCGGGCCGCGACAGGCCCGTGKAATAAGCCGGTGGAATGAGGAGGCGCGCGCCACGCTTCTTCCTGACGACGGACGCGACCCGTGGCGTAAGGAGGACCTCAACCCGTGCTTGATCCCGATGCACTTTACGATCTTGCCGAGGACCTGGCCGGCGGTTCGATCGATCTCGGCCGTCCCGTCATGCTGGAGGCGATGACCGGGGTGGTTGACGCTGGCAGCGCGGTCAGCCTGGCCGGCGAGCACCTGATGACCGCGCTCGACCACCGGCTACTCGCCACCTTCGACATCGACCAGTTGCTCGACTACCGGTCCCGCCGGCCGACCATGGTCTTCTCCGAGGATCGCTGGGAGAGCTACGAGGATCCCGTCCTCGCGCTGTACCTGTTGCGGGACGAGGCAGGCACTCCGTTCCTGCTGTTGGCCGGGCCTGAGCCAGATCTGCAGTGGAAGCGGTTCACGGTGGCGCTGCGAGGCCTCGTGGCCCGGCTCGGCGTCCGTCTGACGGTCGGGCTGAACGCGATTCCGATGGCGGTGCCGCACACCCGCCCGTTGGTGGTGAGCGCGCACGCGACCCGTAAGGACCTCATCGTGGGGTACGAGCCCTGGCTGCGCCGGCTACAGGTCCCCGGCAGCGCCGGCCACCTGCTGGAATTCGAGCTCGGGCGGGAAGGCCGGGATGCGATGGGTTTCGCCGCTCACGTCCCGCACTACCTGGCGCAGACGACCTATCCGGCGGCCACCGAGGTCCTGCTGACCTCGGTGTCGAAGGCGACCGGGCTCCTGCTCCCGCTGGACGGGCTGCGCTCCGCCGCGGTTGCCATCCAGGACGAGGTCGACAGCCAGATCGCCAGGGGCGGTGAGGCCGCCGCGCTGGTCAGCGCCCTGGAAGAGCAGTACGACGCCTACCAGCGCGGACGGCGCGGGCCGAGCCTGCCGGCCGCGGACGACGTCCAGCCGCTGCCGACCGCCGACGAACTCGGCGATGCCTTGGAGCGTTTCCTCGCCGAGCAGACCGAACCGGACGGTCCCACCCCGAATCCCTGACCCGGGTCAGGGATTCGGATCCCACCAGCCTGACCGGCCCGCTCCCCACCGAGGTCACCTGCCGCAGCCCGCCCTCCGCGGGCCGCCGTGGAGTGGACCGGTCCCGTGCGTGTGGATTGCGCACGGGTCGAGCCGTCGATCGACCAGACGTGAAGGTGGCGGCGCAGGGAAGCCCACACCGCCGATGATCAATCTTTCTATACCATGATCCGAACGCGGTCCGGGTGTGGTTGCATTTAAATTGTGGAAGTAGCTTCTGGTCACCTATGCCAGACCGGGCCAACCGATTGGCTGTACTATTTCGATCCGCTACTCGGAGAGCCAGCCCAGGACGCCTGACAATCGTCTCACTTGATGATCCAGTGACGGAGAGAATCGGACGATGAATCTGCCCGAGACGTCCGCATGACCGCATCCCCCGCCGGACCGGTGCCCACCGCGGCCGGTTCGACGCCGCTCGAGACCGCGGACAGCACGGACCCAGCTGCCGGCACCGACCCGGCCGCCAGCGCGACGCCTGCCGGTCCGGCGGCACCGGCAAACCCGGCGTCACCGCGCGATCCGGAGCCGACGGTCGATCCTGCGCAGACAGCCGATTCCGGGAATCCCGTACCTGCCGTGGCCCCGACGGCCGGCGCCTCGGCGGCCGGACCCACCATGCGCGAGCGGTACCGCTACCTGCGTAAACCAATGCGCACCGCCCTGTTGGCAGTGCATGTGCTGGTGAGTGTCGGCTGGAATGGCGTGGCGTTCGCGCAGCTCGTCCTGGCTTCGACCRCAGCGGCCGATGCCGGTCTTCGGCACTCCGCATATGAGCTCATGCACGTCGTTGACCGGGTCCTCAATATCCCGCTCGCTCTACTCGCCCTGACCACCGGGGTGGTGATCTCGGTAAAGACGAGGTGGGGACTGYTGCGGCACTGGTGGGTGGCGACAAAACTCGTCATCACCGTCGTTGCCGTGATACTCGGCAGCTCCATGATGCGCCCGTTGGTCGTGCGGGCCGGACATGCGACGGATGGGGGGGAGGTCGCCTACGCGGCTCCGACCGTCGCGATCATCCTCGGCGCCAGTGTGATGAACGTCCTGTTCATCACGGCGACGGTGCTGTCCATCGCGAAGCCTTGGGGAAAGACTCCTCGGGGCCGGCGAGCGATGCGCCGCGCCGGGGCGGMTCCCCTGTCCACGCGGCCGGGCCTGCCGGCGTCATCCGCRCCACTGGCCACCGCCTCGGCCGCCACGGGGAGCGGGGACCCGGTACTCCCGACCATCGTGGCGGTTCCCCTCGGCCCCTGAGACGGCGGCGCGGCGGCCGGGAGAAGTTTCATGGCTCTTCAGCTCCCCGTGGTCGCCCGACCGGCGACGGGTGGGGACGGCCCCGGCCGGCCGCGGGAGCTCGACCGGCGGGCCTGACGGGGCGGGCTGCTCCGCGCCGGCTGGCCGTCCCGGCAGCAGAAAGGCGAACGGTGCGGCGAGGACCGTGGACCCGAGGGTCCACCAGAACGCCGTACCGAAGGCGCCGGCCAGCGCCACCGGATCGGCGGGTCCGGTCCCGGCGGGTCGGCCGGTGATCTGGTGGGACAGCACCACGGCGAGGATGGCCGTCCCGAGTGAGCCGCCGATCTGCTGGAAGATCCGCCCCGCGGAGGTGGCGCGCGGAATCTCCTCCCGGCGCAGCCCGTGGTAGGCAGAGGACATCACCGGGATGAGCGCCATGGCCAGCCCGATGCCGCGGACCGTCAGGGAGACCCCGAGCAGCACCTCGCTGGTGTCGGCGGCGACCTGTGTATACGCAACCGATCCCAGCGCGCTGAGCAGAAGGCCGACCAGAACGAACAACCGCGGGCTGCGCCGGTCCGCCACCCGGCCCAGCACAATCAGGGCGATCATCATCCCCAACCCCTGCGGGGCGAGGRGCAGGCCGGCGGCGGCGGCACTGCGGCCACGGGCCTGCTGCTCGTACAGGGGCAGCAGGAACATCGCCCCGAACAGCGAGATCCCGAACAGGAACATCATCCCCGATGAACCGGCGAAGGCCCGGGACCGGAACAGCCGCAGGTCGATGATCGGTTCGACGGCGGTCCGCAGGGCATGCACCGTGAACAGAACGAGCAGGGCCGCGCCGAGGGCCAGCGGCACGATCACCCGCACACCCGTGAAGTCACCCTGCCGGCCGGCCACGGAGAAGCCGTAGACGATCGCGGCCAGCCCCGGGGACAGCAACGCGAACCCGAGAGCGTCGAAGCGATGCCGCCCGGGAGTCCGCACATCCGGCATCCCCAGCCAGGCCAGGACCAGCCCGATCAGGCAGACCGGCACGTTGATGAAAAAGATCCAACGCCAGTCGAGATCGTCGACGATCAGCCCGCCGATGACCGGCCCGAGCACGGGAGTGACCAGCGCGGGCACCCCCACCGCCGCCATCAGGCGGCCCAGCCGTTCCGGCCCGGCCGCCTGCGCGATGATCGTCTGCATCAGAGGCAGAAGCAGGCCGCCGCCGAGGCCCTGCACGATCCGGAAGGCGATGAGACTGCCGGCCGACCATGCCGCCCCACACAGCGCCGAGCCGACGAGGAACAGGACCAGCGACAGCAGCCACATCCGCTTGGCGCCGAACCGCTCGGCTGACCAGCCGGTCACCGGGATCACCATGGCGAGCGCGAGCAGGTAACCGGTACTCACCCACTGGATTGTCGAGATTCCGACGTTGAAGGATCGGGCGAGGGTGTTGATCGCCACGGAGGTGATCGTCGCATCGAGCTGCACCACGACCGCACCGACGAGGACGATCCCGGCGAGACGGATCAGCGCCGGATCGAGCCGATCTCCGCTACCGCCCGTCATGCCCCCGCCCGCCGCGGCGGGCGCCTGGGTCTGCGCTGCCATCACAACCTCCGTACGACCCGAGCAGGATCATCCGCCGCGAACTGGGGCGAGTCGGACCAGGCGCCCGGGAATAGTCCTGGTCGAGCCGCACCCCGCCGACGATACACCGTATCGCTTTCGCTACGCCGTACCTTTGTCCGTACGGTGTAGCCGCCGGACCCGACCGTGTAATCTCGCTGACCACGTAACCTCGCTGTATGTGCGGATCGAGGGGAGCGTGGAACGTCCCGTCGACTCCGGCCGGCCCACCCGCCGCGCCCGCCCCGGAGTTGATCTCCCGCACCGACCCGGACGGGCCCGTCACAACCGCCGGGTCGGGCGACCCGGGCGGGCCGCACACGCCCCAACGTCGCCTGAAGCCCGCGGCTGCGACCGGCTTCGCCCCGTCTCCCGCCCGCCCGGCCGCTCCCCCGACGGCGCTACCGACCGCTCCCCCGACGGCGCCGCCGCACGTCGAGGAATGCGACAGCCCGATGAAGGGCCTGTTGTGGACCCGGCCCGTAGCGCGCCAGAAGCCCCGGCTGAGCCGGGAGGCCATCGTCGACGCGGCGATCACCCTGGCCGACACGGAAGGACTCGACGCCGTCTCTATCCGCCGGGTCGCGGCAGTTCTCGGCGTCCGGCCGATGAGCCTGTACTCCCACATCGCCCGCAAAGACGATCTTCTCGATCTGATGAGCGACCGGATCGCTGCCGAGATCCTCGTCCCCGACCCGCTGCCCGCCGACTGGCGCGACGCCCTGCGTGCCATCTCCCATCAGACCCGGGCCAGCTGCCTGCGCCATCCCTGGATGCTGACCACGTTCGCCGGACGGCCRCACTACGGACCGAACGCGCTGCGCCACGCCGAGCAGTCGGCCGCAGCGGTCGCCAGGCTGCCCGTGCCACCTCGCCGGAAGATCGCGATTCTGCGCGCGGTCGACACGTACACGATCGGGCACGTTCTCGCCGAACTGCGGGCGCGGGACCTCCACTCCCGGACCGACGTCGACAAGGTCGAGCTGACCACCTACCTCCGCGGCCTGATCGCCACCGGCGACTATCCCTTCCTCGCGCAGTTGGGTCCGGGCAACATGACGATCATGGGTGACGACGCGCAGGAGGACTTCGCCGACGGGCTGGAATGGCTGCTGGTCGGCATCACCGCGGCGATCGAGTCCTGAGGGTCAGACGCTGCCGAGCACGCGGGTGATCCGCACCTCCACGACGACACGCCGGGGATTGGCCCGCGGCGCGCGGTAACGCTGCGCATAGCGGAACTCGGCGTCGGCCACACTCGCCGGATCATCCCGGAGCACGGCCAGTCCCTCCAGCGTCGACCAGCGTCGGCCGTCGATCTGGCAGAGCCCGACGGGGGTGCCGTGGGCCGGTCCCGCCGCGATCAGACGGGCCTTGCGGGACCGGGCCGATGTGATCACCCGGGCGATGCCCGCCGCCGGATCAAGTGTCGCGCCGACGGCGACCACGTGCGGGCTGCCATCCGGCCGGACGGTGGTCAGGCTGCACAGGTGCCGCTCTCGCCAGAAGTCAAGAAAGGCCTTGYCACGCCCGGCCAGGTCGAGCAGATGCGCGGGGTCAAGCCGGTTCTGGTGGTCGACCCCGAGCCGGCGATGCGTGAGCACCGGGAACTCGGCACGAACGGCGGCCGGTCGGGACGGGTCCAGCTCCGCGCGCACCGTGGTGGGCCGCGGGCCGGCCTCGGCGAGCACCTCTCCCCACGGATCGACGACGACGCTCGCCCCGGCCATCTCCCGGCCCGCCTGGCGGCCCGCGGCGTTGCAGGCGACGAGATACACCTGGTTCTCGATGGCCCGGGTCCGGGTGAGCACGCGCCAGTGGTCCAGCCTGGCCAACGGCCAGGCCGATACCACCACCACGATCTCGGCACCGCCCTCGGCCAGCAGCCRGAACAGCTCGGGAAACCGGAGGTCGTAACAGGTCGCCAGCCCGACGATGCCGAGTTCGGTGGGGACGGTTCCGACCGTGGCACCCGGCGTCAGCAACCGGGCCTCCGCGGAGCCGTAGCCGAACAGGTGCACCTTGCGGTACGCATGCCGGATCATCCCGTCCGGACCGATCAACACGGTCGTGTTGAAAAGCCGTCCGTCGGCGGACCGTTCCACGATGCTGCCGGCCACCAGGTGGCATCCGCGTTCCCGGGCGGCCTCCCGCAGGGCGGTGACCGTCGGCCCGGTCAACGCCTCCGCCTCCGCCTCGTACCGATCGAAGTGAAAATAGCCGGTGACCCATAGTTCGGGGAGGACGACCAGGTCCGCCTGGGTCTGCCGGATCTCCCCCAGCACCCTGCGCACCCGGTCCGCCGCGTTCTCCTCGTCGGGACAGCCGAGCTGCAGGACGGCGGCACGGACCGGGGCTGTCATACGGGGCTCCTCGCCTTGTCGACCATGCGGTTCCGCAAACACGAGGGTCTTCCCGGCGGCGACCCGGTCGACCGCGGGATTCAGGACAGGCCCAGCATCGCCTTCCACTGCTGGGCGCTCGTCGGCCGGAAGACGTGGTTCATCCGCTTGACCACCGCAAGGTCCTCCGACGCCTGCGGAGAGTACTGGTGGCCGGGGAAGACGGTGGTGGTGTCCGGCAACGCGGCCAACCGAYGCAGGCTGTCGTACATCAGTCCCGCGTCGCCGCCGGGCAGGTCCATCCGGCCGCAGCCCTCGAGGAACAGGGTGTCTCCGGCAACGAGCCGATCGTCGACGAGGAAACACTGGCTGCCGGGGGTGTGGCCAGGGGTGTGCAGCAGCCGCACGGGGATCTCCCCGACCGTCACCACATCGTCGTCGTCATGCTCGACCAGATCGGCCGCGGAGACCTCGGTCGCCCGCCGTACCCACTCCGCCTCGGCCCGGTTCACGTGAATCGGGACGTTCTGCCGGCCGAGCAACTGGCGGACACCCTCGATCTCCAGGCCGAACGCGTTTCCACCGATGTGATCGGCGTGGTAGTGGGTGACGAGCGCGCCGGTGAGCCGCATACCGTCGGCGGCCAGCAGGTTGAGCAGGTCGTCGACCTTGTAGGCGGGATCGACGACCAAGGCCTCGCCGGTCTCGCGGTCACCCACGAGGTAGACGAAGTTGACCATCTGGGTACCGACCGGATCGCCGACGGCGAAGTCGCGGCCGGACAACAGTTGACGGAAGTACAGGCGATCGGTCACCCCGCCAGCCTACGAAGGTCCGGCCCACGGCGGGGCGAGTTGCTCACCAGGGCTACCCGCGGCGGCATGACGGGTGAATGATCCATGTGGTGCACGGTGAAGAAGTCCAGGATCGCGCCGGTGGCGTCGAAGGACCGGCCGGCGGCCGAGTCGGACCGGTCCCGGCGGGCCTCCGGGCTGGCCGGCCACAGATGCGTGCCCCCGGTCACCGTGTCGAGCCGAACCTCGGCACCCCCGAGGCAGTCGACGTACCGCAGGATGATCACTTCGCCTCTGGGCTCGGTCAGCACCGGCGTCGGATTGCAGCCGTAACGGTCGGCGTATGCGCGGATCACCGCCGGAGCCGGCGAGATGTGCGCGGGTCCGCCCGCCACCGCGCCACCCGCATAGGGCACGGACGGATCGGCGGTGCCGTGCACGGCCATGGTCGCCGGGGTACGTCCGGGCGGGCAGCGGACCTCGAACGTCGAGGAGACCATCGCCACGGCCGCGAATCGACCGGATCTGCACACCAGCGCGGCGGCGAACTCGGCACCGTTGGAATGCCCGGCGGCGTAGACAGCACGGTCGTCCAGGCAGAACCGCGCATCCAGATCATCCAGCAGAGCATTCACGAAACCAAAGTCATCCGCCTTACCCGGCTCCCCGAGGGTGTTCCAGCGTCGTGGTGTCCCCAACGCGTCCGGGGTCACCACGATGAAACCGCGGTCGCCGCCCAGGGCGCCCATGCGGGAACGCTGCTCTTCCAACTCCTTATCGGCCTTGAAACCGTGGAAGTCGAAGATCAACGGATAGGCGTGACGCCCGTCGTGACCCACCGGCAGTGTCAACCGGTAGTAGCGACGGACTCCACCCAGAACCAGGGAATGTGCCCCCGAGAGCAGCGGGACCGCCGGCCGCGGTGAGACGCAGGAGGAGCCCGCGGTCGATATTCCCGAGCCGGCAGCGAAACGTCGCGGCACTGCCTTGTCAGAGACGCTGCCGGAGACGCCGGACGAGCCCGCGAAACCGTGCACCAGCTGGACGACAATGACCAGTGTCAGCGCGACGACACCCGGCACGGCGAGATGCCAACGTGCTGGCGGCGGTTTCCGGGACACCGCACCCACGGTACGGACCAGACCAGGCCGAAGGAATACATCGCCGCGACGCCTGCGCGACACCGTCGATTCCCGATGTCGGGACGGCAACCACACCGRCAACCACACCGGCGGCGGACCCGGCGGTGGACCCGGTCGAAACCCCGCGCGCCGGTTGATCGGCCGGCCGTCTGCCGTCAGGCTACCGGGCTGAGGCCGCCATCGAGGTTGATCGTCGCACCCGTGATGTAGGCGGCCCGCGCGGAGAGCAGGAACGCGACCAGATCGGCGAACTCCTGGGCCCGGCCCACCCGACCGAGCGGGATTCCGGAGGTCCGCCCCATCCGTTCGTACAGCTCGTCGACCGTGATGTTCTCTCGGGCCGCCGCCCGATCCCACTGCCCGCTCTCCACCAGGCCGATCAGCACCGCGTTGACCCGGATCCGGTCCGGGCCGAGCTCCTTGGACAGGGCCTTGGTGAGCGCGAGGCCCGCGGCCCGGGTGACGGAGGTCGGGGTGGAACCGGCGCTGGGGGCTCTGGCCGCCACGGACAGTGAGTTCACGATGCCGCCACCGCCCGCGCGCCGCAGGTACGGCAACACCAGCCGGGAGGCCCGGATCGCCGCGTGCAGCTTCAGCTCCAGATCGGCGTTCCAGACCTCGTCGGTCTGGTTCTCGAACGTACCGCCCGCGCTGGCGCCGGCGTTGTTCACCAGGGCGTCGACGGCGTTCCAGCGGTCGACGGCGGTGGCGACGAAACGTTCGAGGTCAGTGATGCTGGTCACATCGGCAGGTACGGCGAGAACCTCGCCACCGCCGGCCTGCGCCTGCCCGGCGACCTCCCGCAGCCGCGTCTCGTCGCGCCCGCAGAAGGCCACCCGCGCCCCCTCGGCGGCCAGCGTCCGCACCAGGGCGGCTCCCAGCCCGTTCGAGCCGCCGGTCACCAGCACCACCTTGCCCGCCAGCTGAAGATCCATCCCGCTCCTRTCGCCTCGCTCCGGTCGCAGTTTTCGATGAGGCAGGCCAGCCGCGGCCGGCCGGCAGACCGCCCGACCATCCGCGACGGGCGCCACCGGTCCTGACGACCTGGGCAGCTACCGGGTGATCGGCCCGCCGTTCCCATCGATCGACATGATGAACATACCGAGGGCKGAAGATGCGATCAGCATCCACCCGGTCTAACGTCGGGACCGGCGAGAGGGGGCGGGACGATGGCCAGGTGCGACACCTGCGGTAACGACTACTGGATGTCGTTCGAGGTGCAGGTTATAAGTGGCGAGAAATACACCTTTGACTGCTTTGAATGCGCTGTGGCAAAACTTGCCCCCCGCTGCGAACATTGCGACTGCCGCATTATCGGGCACGGCGTCGAGGTATCCGGGCGGTTCTTCTGCTGCGCCCACTGTGCCCGGGTTTCGGACGGCCGCCTCGGTGCCGAGCTCCGCGACACCGTCGGCACGCATCCGGGCTGATCCGGACCGGATGCGCTCCAGCCGACCCGGATCAGCCCGGCGGCCCGCCACCCGCCCGCGGAGCGGCCATCGACATCACCGAGACAACTCCGAGAAATATCGTTTCTACTCTCTGTAGACGGACATACGGGTCCGAGAGGGTACCATGCCTAACGAGTCGACGCCCTCGTCCGCTTCGCCGACGGCGTCGGCAGCCAGGTGATCGCCGATGGTGCGGAGACCGCCGACGAGCTCGCCGCGGTGGTCGGGGTGTCGACCGGGGTGTCCGGGGTGCCGCCGCGTCCTGTCGGACACACCTTGGCGGCGTCACGACATCAGAGCGCGAAATGGGTACGCAGCGCGTCCTCCAGTTCCCCTGACGTCTGAAGGCGTCAGTCCCCTCGGGAGTTTCTGATGGATGCCGCCTCGCTGGCAAGGATCTCCTCCATACGTTCAGAGATGTCCCGCCGACCACTGTGGCCGGGGCGCCACGAGCACCAAGCACACGCCGACCGTTAGCGCGGTGTCCATAAATGTTCGCTGGGTTGGGTTAGGCGGCTTGGGTGCGGGGCGTCCCCAGCGTTGCTGGCGTTCAGAGCGGACGCGGGCGCGTTCGCGGCGTTGCGCGGCCAAGACGGGCGGGGTAGCGGGCCGTCGGCGTTGCGCCCGCGCGGGTAGGCCTGCGGTTCGCGGGCGAGCACGGTGTGGTTGGGGTGGTCGGAGCTGGCGATGACGACGGTGCGCACCGGGCCGAACTGGTCGAAGGCGAAGCAGCGGTTCRGGCAGGTGGCGGTCAGGTACTCGATCCGGTCGAGTTTCCCTCCTTGTCCGGATCGGTGAACTCCTTCCAGGTTCTCGTCCGTTGGAAGGAGATCCGGTGGTGGCCCAAGAGCTGACGCAGCCGTTCCCGGCCGACGGTGACGACCCGGTCGGGGTTGTCGCCCAGGTAGTCGGCGAGTTTACGCAGGCTCCAGTGCGTGAACGGCCGCCCCAGTTTCGTGGGACGGGTCCGGGCCACCGCGATGATGAACGCCTCGTCTTCACAGCTGATCCGGCGGGGACGGCCTCCGGCCCACCGAGGGTCCAGGCAGGCCAGACCGATCTCGTTGAACCGGTGGATCACATCCCGGACCGTGCCCTCGTCAGCGGCAACCAGCCGGGCGATCGCCGGCACCGTCGTCCCGCCGGCMGATGCCATGATGATCGTCGCCCGACGGGCCCGGACCGAGGAGTGCGTCCCCCGCCGCACGATCGCCTGCACCTGGCGGCTTTCCTCCCCGGTCAGCCGCCGCGCCCGCACACGCTGTGCCATACGCCCACCTCCCGGCACCGGTCACACACGTCGGTACCGACAGTGCACATCCCGCCCCCGGGCAGCGCCAGCCCCACCCGGCGCCTCCCGACCCAGCAAACGTTTATGGACATCACACTGGCGATGACGATCAAGATTTCGGGTTTGACGAAGTCGAATGCGCCTTCAGGTTGAAGGAAACCAAGGAGGAAGGCATTATTAAACCCCGCGTTCGTTTCGCGTAGCCCGCTGCGTGACACGACGGCAAGCAACCCCAGCAAAACTGGGAAGGCCGGACACTRCCTCACCGACATAGGACGGGGACGGCGTAGTCCCCCACGGCACGTCCGGCCCTCCTCCACCCCCTGCACCCGCAGTACACACGGCGGGCCGCCTCGGAAACGGCCCCTTCAGGAGGATGATCCCGATGACCACCAGCACTGACAGCGCCACCGTCGCCACCCACTCACAGCCGTTACCAAACGAAGCCGAGGCGTTACCCACTCCGCCGCCCCTCAGCCCGCTGCGCGGCAACCCGGGCGTGATCGGTATCCCCACCTTCATCGCCGGGGCCGTCGGCCTCGGGCTGGTCGACACCGGGTGGCTTCCGCCCGCCGCGGCCGGCGCAGCCATACCCGTTATCATGACCGCCACCACCGTCGGTCTCCTGATCTCCGCGATCTGGGCGGCGGCGCTCGGGCAGAACGCCGCGGCCAGCCTGTTCGCAGTGTTCTTCGGGTTCTACGGCAGCTACGCCGCGTTCGTCCTCGGTCTCGGCCACAACTGGTACAACATCCCCGCCGATCAGGCCACCAGGAGCACCGAGCTGTGGCTCATCAGCTGGCTGGTCACCATCGTCCTGTTCACCGTGGCCACCCTGCGCCTGCCCAGCAGCTACACTCTGCTGCTCGGGCTCGTTGACGTCGCGCTGGTGCTGCTGCTACTCGGCACCATCAACACCAGCACCGCCCTCACCCACGCCGGCGGCTACGTCGTGTTCGCCTTCATCGCGGTCGCGGTCTACCTGTACCTCGACCTCATGTTCACCGAGACCGGCGGGAAGGGCCTGCCGCTCGGCAAGCCGGTCATCTCCGGATAGCATGCCGCGATACGATTGCCATAGATAGCCGGGCCGACGCGTACTGATGAAAATTTCTTGCACCTGCCATCAGATTCATAATCGACATTGGTGATTGCGATCCGGTTCACCGAGCAGGTAAATGGAGAGGCCGATGGGAATCGTCATCAACGTCGAAAATGGTGGCACGTTCACCGATGATTCCATCCCCGAGCCAACGGCCATAACGCCATAACACCAAAAAGAACAAAGAACAAGCGACAAAGATCAATTTCGCCTGAACGGCCAGGCAGTGCTGGCCACTGGTGGCGCCCGCGGCATCGACACCGAGCCTGCTCGGGTTCTCGCAGCTGCGGGCGCCACCGTGTGGAAACCGACATGACAGAGTCATTGAGCCTTTTCAAAGTTGGTTGTTCTAATGGCCCTCGCTAGCGAGGACGAGGACGGCCTGGGCGAAGGTGCCGACGCGGCGTGGGCAGCCACGGAAACGGTCGAATATGTGCCAGTTCTTGAGGACCGCGAATCCTCGTTCGCCTTGTGAGCGGGTGGTGGCGTGGGTCCGGTTCAGGACTCTTGCACGAACGCGGTTTGACGGGAATAGGCGTTCCTTCCGTTTCGGGTGATCGGTGACGGTAGAGGGGTTTTGCGCTGGGCTGTGGGCACGGCTGGGCCACGTGTCGTAGGCGAAGAAGCAGGCACGCCGCTTGTAGATCACTGGGATGTCTGAAGTCCTCGTGGTCTGGAGTGCGGCGTGCCTGTGGGCGCATTGTCGCGCGATGCCGCCGGTGTGCCGGGTGCTGGCGAGGTGTCGCGTGAGGGAATCTGGGAGCGGTTGGATCGGGTGACCGATCCACGGTCGACGCGGGGGCGGGTGTATTCGTGGCTGTGCCTGGCCGCGGTGTGGCTGTGCTCGCTGACGGCTGCGGGGCACCACCGGGTGTCGGCGGTCCGGGCGTGGCTGGCGCGGACCAGCGGCGCCGAACGTGCGCGGCTGCGGCTGCCCTGGGACCCGTTCGCCGGATGGCGGCTGCCGAGCACGGCGACGATCCACTGCTTCCTTCAGGCCGTGGACGACGGTGAGCTCGCCGTGGCTCTGCTCGATCCGCCGTTGGACCCGGACCCGCCCGCCGAGCAGGGGGACGATACCGACCAGCGAACCGAACCGTCCGCTGCCCCGGTGGATCCGGGCCACGGCTGCCAGCCGGTGGAGTCGGCGGTCGCCCTCGACGGGAAGACGAGCCGGCACGCGAAGCGCGCTGACGGGTCCAAGGTGCACCTTGTCGGCGTGGCCAGCCACGGCGACGGACGGCTACTCGCCCAGGTCGAGGTCGAGGCCAAGACCAACGAGACCGCGGTGTTCCGTCGGTTACTGCGGCCGCTGGACCTGACGAACGTGCTGGTCACGGCCGATGCTCTGCACACGGTCCGCGCGAATCTCGACACGCGGTCCAGGCGATCCGTCCGCACCGCTGGCGCCGGGAGAAAGGACGGCCGGCTTCCCGGGAGAGCGTCTATGCCCTCACCAGCCTCAGCTTCGCCCAGGCCGGGGCCGCGCTGCTCGCGGCCACTGGCACATCGAAACCGGCAACAAGCAGCCCAAGACCTACCTACGCGGCCCAGGGAAGGTCCTGCGCTCCAAGCACCCCGACACCGTCTACCAGGAAATCTGGGGCTACCTGCTCACCCACCACGCGATCAGTGCGCTGACCTGCCAGGCCGCGACCGCCGCCGGGATCGACCCCGACCGGATCAAGTTCCCGCGCACCGTAATGATCATCCGCGACCGGGTCGTCACCGACCCGGTTTTTCCCCCCTGATGACCAGCATCACCGTGTGCTGCGGCCACTCGCCGCCGACATCACCCGGCCAACGCGGCACCCAGCACAATGCGCCACCCACGATCAGGTTCGCCAACCCGCTGAACCCGCAGCTCGATCGACTTAGCGTCAGTGGCATTGGGGCAAGGGTTCTAACAACAACTCTAGGGTGGAGCTGAGGGGATTCGAACCCCTGACCCTCACACTGCCAGTGTGATGCGCTACCAGACTGCGCCACAGCCCCAACTGCTATTCATTTTATATCAGACCCGAGCAAATCCGGTCTTGTACCCCACCCGGGCACCAAACCTGTCCTGATGGACTACTTCGGCAAGTGTACAGGCTCCGTGTCGGCTGCTGTCGGCGCCCCCTGGCTCGGCAGGAGCGTCTCGGTTAGCCCCGATCCGGCGGTCCCGACCTTACCAGCCAGCGGCCCCGCGTTGTGCTCGACCAGGCGGAACCCACCCTCGACGAGCCGCAGGACGGACCACCGGCAGTTGGCGAGCGGTCCGAAGTGCCACCAGAACTCCGGTGGAAGGCCGAGCACATGACCGATCAGTGACCGGGCAGTACCGCCGTGCAGGACAAACACGACGAGACCGTCCCATTCGGCCGGAAACCCCTCGGCCCGGACCTCGTCGAAGACCGTGCCGGCCCGCTCCGCCACCTGCCGGTAGGTTTCGCCACCGCCACGGGGCACGTCATCCCCGCGCCGCCAGGCCCGATCCTCCGCGGGGAAGCGTTGGGCCGCCTCGGCAGCGGTCAGCCCGGACCACGCGCCGAGATCGATCTCGCGCAGCCGCGCGTCGGAGCGGAAGGGCACGCCGAGCGCCGCCGCGGTGTCCCGGCAACGTTGCAGGTCGGACGACACGACGAGTTCCGGGCGCATCGCCTGGATGACCGGGGCCACCGCGGCGACCTGGGCACGCCCGGTGGCGTCGAGGGGCGGATCCGCGTGCCCCTGGAAGCGGCCGACGTCGTTCCAGGTGGTCCTGCCGTGCCGCCAGAGCAGCAGCCTCACCGTGGGGTCGCCGTACCGGGCCCGGCCACCCCCGAGCCCGAGCCGCCGCTCGCCGCGGTGGACCCCGAGGAGACACCGGCCCCGACCGCGACCCCGACCGCCGCGTCGACGAACGGGATCACCGGGCAGTCCTTCCAGAGCCGTTCGAGGGCATAGTAGACCCGCTCCTCGTCCCGCTGCACGTGCACCACCACGTCGACGAAGTCGAGCAGGACCCAGCGGCCCTCCCGCTCTCCCTCCCGCCGGACGGGCTTGGCTCCCAGCCGGCGCAGGTGCTCCTCGATCTCGTCGACGATACCCTTGACCTGCCGCTCGTTGCCCGCGGATGCGAGCACGAAGCAGTCGGTGATGGCCAGCCGATCGCTCACGTCGAGGATGAGCAGGTCATGGCCGAGCTTGTCGGCGGCTGCCTGCGCGGCGGCGAGGGCGAGTTCGACGRCTCGCGGGGAAGCGGTCACGCTCGGGTTCTCCAGGGTGGTGACGGGCGGGAGGCATCCGTCTTCGGCTGCCTCGCGCACCATCCGGGGCCGGACGGCTGCATCCAGCGTGACACATCGACGCGCGGGCAGGGCACTCCTCGCGTCCATGACGGGCCGAAAAATCGAGATATCGCCTGGCCCGGTGGCCCGTCCGGACGGCTCGGCGGGTCAGGAAGCACCCTGGTAGAGACGCCGCTTGGCGATGTAGCGCACGACCCCGTCTGGGGTGAGGTACCAGATCGGCGCCCGGCGGCCAACCCGTTCCCGGATGTCGGACGAGGAGATCGCCAGCGCCGGGACCTCCAGCAGGCTGACGGCGCCGGTCGGGAGGCCGGCGTCCAGCGCGAGGTGGTAACCGGGMCGGTTCACGCCGACGAAGTGGGCCAGTTCGAACAGCTCGCGGTGGTCACGCCAGGTGAAGATCTGCGCGAGCGCGTCCGCCCCCGTGATGAAGAACAGCTCGTCGTCCGGTCGCGCCGCACGCAGGTCTCGCAGGGTGTCGATGGTGTAGGTGGCGCCACCCCGGTCGATCTCGATCCGGCTGACCGTGAACTGCGGGTTCCCCGCCGTCGCGAGGAAGGTCATCAGATAGCGGTCCTCGGCGGCGGAGACTTTGCGATGGATCTTCTGCCAGGGTTGCCCGCTCGGCACGAAGACCACCTCGTCCAGATCGAACAGGGCGGCCACCTCACTGGCTGCGACGAGGTGCCCGTTGTGGACGGGGTCGAAGGTCCCACCCATGACACCGAGGCGCACGACCGGACACTAACCCCGCATCACCGCACGTGCCCGTCTGGCGCAGCCCGGCGGGAGATGTGCCACAAAGCCTCACACCCACCGACGCCTCACACCCACCGGCGCCTCACACCCACCGGCGCCTCACGCTCATCGGTCTCACGCCCACCGCCGTGCCCGCCGCAAGCGGGCCAGTCCCGGAACGGCCCACCCGGCTAGGCTGACCACAGGCCGCAGGCCGGCCCCGTCCCCCCCGCGAGGAGGCCCCGCCCATGCCGACCAGTCCGCGTGCGGGGCAACCCGCCGCCCCCGAGGATCTCGTTGACGTTGACGGCCTGCTCGCCGCCTACCACGAGATCCATCCCGATCCCGCCGATCCGACCCAGCGGGTGTCGTTCGGCACGTCCGGTCATCGTGGCTCGGCGCTGCGCGGCTCCTTCAACGCCGACCACATCCTGGCCACCACCCAGGCGATCTGCGACTACCGGAAGGAGGCAGGCGTCGACGGACCGCTGTTCGTCGGGATCGACACGCACGCACTGTCGGCGCCCGCGCTCGCGAGCGCCCTGGAGGTCCTCGCCGCGAACGGCGTCACGGTATGCATCGCCCCGGACGGCGAGGCCACCCCGACCCCGGTGATCTCGCACGCGATCCTGCGCCACAACCGCGAGCGCACGCCAAGCAACAGGACGGGCAGGACGGACACCACCGGCGCCACCGGCGCGACCGGCCCGGCGCGCGGCCTCGCCGACGGCATCGTCGTCACGCCGTCGCACAATCCGCCCGCCGACGGCGGGTTCAAGTACAACCCGACGCACGGCGGTCCGGCGGACACCGGCGTCACCAAGGTCATCCAGGATCGCGCGAACGCCCTGCTCGACGGTGGCCTCGCGGGCGTGGCCCGGGTGCCGTACCCGCAGGCGCGCGCCGCCGCCGTGGTCCACGACTACGTCGGCGCCTATGTCGCGGACCTCGGCGACGTCATCGATCTCGACGCGATCCGCGGCGCCGGGGTGCGCATCGGCGTCGACCCGCTCGGTGGGGCGAGCCTCGTGTACTGGCAGGCCGTCGCCGAGCGGTACAAGCTGGACCTCGACGTGGTGAACACCACGATCGACCCGACCTTCGCCTTCATGACGACCGACTGGGACGGCAGGATCCGGATGGATCCGTCGTCGCCGTACGCGATGGCCTCCCTGGTGCGGCTGGCCGGCTCGTTCGACGTCGCCCTCGCCAACGACGCCGACGCCGACCGGCACGGCATCGTCACCGGCACGGCCGGGCTGTTAAACCCGAACCACTACCTCTCCGCGGCCATCGCCTACCTGTTCGGCCACCGCCCGGGCTGGCCGACCGGGACGGCGATCGGCAAGACGCTGGTCAGCTCCAGCATGATCAACAGGGTCGGAGTGGGCCTCGGCCGCGACGTGGTCGAGGTGCCGGTGGGCTTCAAGTGGTTCGTGGCCGGCCTGACCGACGGGAACCTGGGCTTCGGCGGCGAGGAGAGCGCGGGCGCGTCGTTCCTGMGCCGCGACGGCGCGGTGTGGACGACCGACAAGGACGGGATCATCGCCTGCCTGCTCGCCGCCGAGATGACGGCGGTCACCGGCCGGGACCCCGGGCAGTTGTACCGGGAGCTCACCAATGTCCACGGTGCCCCGGCCTACCGGCGGGTCGACGCGCCGGCCACCCCAGCGCAGAAGAAGATCCTGGCCGCGCTCACCCCGGAGAGCCTCAGCGCGACGACGCTCGCCGGTTCGCCGGTGACCGCCGCGCTGTCGCACGCGCCGGGCAACGGCGCGGCGATCGGCGGGGTGAAGGTCGTCACTGACGACGCCTGGTTCGCCGCCCGGCCCTCCGGCACCGAGGACGTCTACAAGGTCTACGCGGAGAGCTTCCGGGGCCCCGGACATCTCGACGAGGTCATCACGGAGGCACAGTCGATCGTTGACGCCGCCCTCGCCCGCGGCTGATCCTGCCGGACCCGTCAGGACGGAAGAAGCYGCCCGATGAACGCCTGGAGCTGCTCGATGTTGCGGCACTCCACCATCTCGTCAACGAGCTCGGCGTACACGTTTGTCGCCGAGTCGCCCGAGCCCCAGTAGCTGCGCGGCTCCGGGTTGAGCCAGTAGGAGTGCCGGGCCCGCGAGCACAGTCGCCTGAAGATGGTCGCCGAGGTCGGTCGGTAGTTGTTCCGGGCGTCGCCGAGGATCAGCAACGACGTCTTGGGACCGACCGCCTCGGGGTACTTCTCGGCGAAGACCTCGATGGCATGCCCGTAGTCGCTGTGCCCGTCGAACCAGACGAGGTCCGCCTCTCCGGAGATGCGGGCCATCATGTCGCCGAGGTCGAGGCCACGCAGGTACCTGGTGACCTCGTCGGTCGTGTCGATAAAGGCGAACGCCCGGACCTTGGCGAACTGCTCGCGCAGCGCATGGGTCAGCATCAGGGTGAAATGCGCGAACGAGGCCACCGAGCCGGAGACGTCGCACAGCACGACCAGCTCGGGTTTGTGCGGCTTGTGCGGGCGGTGCCTGGTCTCCACCGGTACGCCGCCGGTGGCCAGCGATGCCCGCACCGTGCGCCGGAAGTCCAGCCGGCCGATGCGGCCGAACCGGCGCCGCGCGGTCAGCCGGGTCGCCAGCCGCCGGGCGAGCGGGTAGACCTGCCTGCGCAGCTCCACCAGGTCCCGCTGGGAGGCTCGCAGGAACTCGACCTGGTCGCTGAGCGGCTTCACCGCGGTGCGCTCGACCGCATCGAGGCCGCGTTCCTCGGCCATCCGCCGCCGCACCTCGGTGGACACCATCTCCTCGAACTCGCGGATCCGGTCGGTKATGGTCTGCCGGGCGGCCCGTTCGGCGAGTCCGCCACGTTCGGAATCTGCCAGCATCGCCGCGAGCAGATCGACGATGAGGGTCTCCGCCGACATCATCCGCAGCACCCGGTAGATGAACCACGAGCGGGCGGAGCTGCCGCGCGCCGACCCGAACGCGCTCACCGCCTGCCGGGCGAGCGCGCGCAGCGCCTCGTCGTTGCCGTCGCGCAGCGCGTCKAGCAACTGGTCGCGCAGCGCCTGACGCAGCTCCTCCAGCTGCTCGGGCGACAGCTCGCCGGGGTCGACGCCGGCGTTCGCCGCCGCGCCGTTCGCCGCCCCGGCCGGGTCGCCGTCCAGGTCGTCCAGGTCGTCCAGGTCGTCCAGCGACACCCCGTCCCCGATCCGGGGCGGGAAGTACAGGTCGAACAGAGTGTCGAAAGCCGGCCGGTACAGTGGCCGCTTGCACAGGGTCGCCGCGAATGCCGCCCGGACGGCGTCCCGCTCGGCCCAGCCCAGCGCGCCGACGGCCCTGGCGGCATCCACGGTCTCAGCGCTGCTCACCGGGACACCGGCCCGGCGCAACGCCGCGGTGAAATCGACGGTGCGGTCCAGCAGATTCATGCCGGCGCCCCCTCGTGGACGTGCGGCCGTGGCGACGGCCGTCAGCTGGCAATCGGTTCGATGAATTCGATCAGTTCGATGGGTTCGGCTCGGGCTGTTCAGTTCGCGCCGAGCTTGAGGTGACTGATGGCTCGGGCCTGGTCGCTGGCGTGCTTGAGGACGACGCCGAGGGTCGAGGCGACGGCGGCCTCGTCGAACGTGTCGAATCCGAGCGCGAGCACGGTCTGACCCCAGTCGATGGTCTCGGCGATGGAGGGCGCCTTCTTCAGTTCCATCGCCCGCAACGCGCGGACGATCCGGACCAACGATTCGGCGTGCCTCTCCGGGAGATCGGGCACCCGGGAGAGCACGATCTCCTTCTCCCGCTCGGCCGAGGGATAGTCCAGGTTGAGGTAGAGGCAGCGCCGCTTGAGCGCCTCGGACAGCTCCCGCGTCGCGTTGGAGGTCAGGATGACGAAGGGACGGCGGGTGGCGCTGATGGTACCGAGCTCCGGAATCGTCACCTGGAAGTCGGACAGCACCTCCAGCAGCAGGCCTTCCACCTCGACGTCGGCCTTGTCGGTCTCGTCGACGAGCAGCACCGTCGGCTGCTGGCGGCGGATCGYCGTCAGCAGCGGCCGGGAGAGCAGGAACTCCTCGCTGAAGATGTCGTCGTGGGCCTGCTGCCAACCCTCGGCGCCGCCGTCTCCCGATCCGGCCTGAATGCGCAGCAGTTGCTTCTTGTAGTTCCATTCGTACAGTGCGCGAGCTTCATCAAGCCCTTCGTAGCACTGCAGCCGAATGAGCTCGGCGCCAACCGCGGTCGCCAGCGCCTTCGCGAGCTCGGTTTTACCGACACCCGCGGGCCCCTCCACAAGCAGCGGTTTACGCAGCCGATCCGCGAGGAAGACCGTGGTGGCAATCGCCTCGTCCGCGAGGTATCCGGTCACGCGAAGCCGTTCCCGCACATCAGCGACGTCGGCGAAAGCGTGTTCCTGCAGCGACATGGCCACCTTCCGTCCGTCCCCGTGTCAGGCATCGCCACGTCCATACTGCCAGGCTGGCGCCGCAGACGAGTGACTACGCCTTGCGCGCCACCGTCCGCCGGGTGGATATCCACGGGCTGCTCATCGACCTGTTCGCCGCCGGTTCACCCGAGGATTCTCCCGAGGTGTTCGCCCAGGTGTTCGCCGGTTCAGTCGATCCGCTCGTAGGCGGGAAGAGTAAGGAACTCGACGAAGGTCTCGCCGAGCGCCGTCTCCTCGAACACCGCCGCCGCGTCCTTCCAGCGACCGTTGTCGAAGGCGGCGGCGCCGATGGAGAGCCGGATCTGGTCCAGCACCTCCGCCAGAGCGGTCCGGACCAGATCGGCCGTGACCGGACGGCCGTCGTCGAGCACGACCCCGGCGGCTATCCACTGGAAAATCTGACTACGGGAGATCTCAGCGGTGGCGGCGTCCTCCATCAGGTTGTCGATGCCGACCGCCCCGATCCCGCGCAGCCAGCTCTCCAGGTAGCGCACCCCGACGCTGATGTTCCCGCGGACCCCGGCCGCGGTGACGGAACCCGGAGTGTCGCGCACCGCCAGCAGGTCGCCGGCGCCGACCTTGACGTCGTCACGCAACCGGGTGAGCTGGTTCGGCTCGTCGCCGAGCACCGCATCGAAGACCTCGGTGCACACCGGCACCAGGTCAGGGTGCGCCACCCAGCTCCCGTCGAACCCGTCCGCGGACTCCCGCTCCTTGTCGGCGCGCACCTTCGCCAGGGCCGCGGCGTTGATCTCGGGGTCGCGCCGCGACGGGATGAACGCCGCCATCCCGCCGATCGCGTGCGCGCCGCGGCGATGACAGGTGGAGACCAGCAGCTCGGTGTAGGCGCGCAGAAACGGCACCGTCATCGTCACGCCGTTGCGGTCGGGCAGCAGGAACTCAGTCGGCCGGGACGCGAACGTCTTGATGGTGGAGAACATGTAGTCCCAGCGGCCAGCGTTGAGTCCGGCGGAATGCTCCCGCAGCTCGTAGAGGATCTCCTCCATCTCGAAGGCGGCGGGCAGCGTCTCGATGAGAACGGTCGCCCGGATGGTGCCGACGGGCAGGCCGAGCTCGGCCTGCGCCGCGGTGAACACGTCGTTCCACAGCCGGGCCTCGAGATGACTCTCCAGCTTCGGCAGGTAGAAGTACGGCGCCACGCCCGTAGCCCGCAGGGCGTGCGCGTTGCGGACCAGGTACATTCCGGCGTMGAAGAGCGCGGCGACGATCGGCTCCCCGTCGACGGTGACGTGCCGCTCCGGCAGGTGCCAGCCGCGCGGGCGCACCACGAGCGTCGCCGTGGACTCGTCGAGCTCGTAACGACGGCCGTCGGGCGAGGTGAAGGCGAGCGTGCCGGCGACGGCCTCACTCAGGTTGTGCTGTCCGACGACCATGTTCGACCAGGTCGGCACGTTGGCGTCCTCGAGGTCCGCCATGAAGACCCGGGCACCGCTGTTGAGCGCGTTGATGAGCATCTTGGCGTCGGTCGGGCCGGTGATCTCGGCCCGACGGTCGACCAGCCCCGGCGCCGGCGACGCGACCCGCCAGTTCCCGGCCCGGATGTCGGCGGTCTGCGGCAGGAAATCCAGGGTGGCCCCGGCTGCGATCGCGGCGCGGCGGGCGGCCCGGGCGGCGAGCAGTTCGGCACGCCGGCCGGCGAACGTGCGGTGCAACCCGGCGACGAAGGCCAGCGCGTTGTCGGAGAGCACCGCGTCGACCTGCTCCGCGGTGAGCCCCGGCACGGTCCGCACCGCGGACACCCCGTGCACCGTCACCCCGTCCAACGAGCCCATACCTATTCCCTTCCCGGTTCCGTTGCGTCCCGGACGGCCCGATCCGGCGGGCCCGGTGACCCGGGCCTCAGGTGACCCGGGCCTCAGGTGACCAGATGCCCGTCGCCGACGCCGACCCACGTCGTCGAGGTCAGCTCGGGCAGCCCCATCGGGCCGCGGGCGTGCAGCTTCTGGGTCGAGATGCCGATCTCGGCGCCCATCCCGAACCGCTCCCCGTCGGTGAAACGGGTCGAGGCGTTCACCATGACGGCCGCGCTGTCGCAGGTCGTGATGAACCGCCGCGACGCCGGCAGGGACCGCGTGACGATCGCCTCGGTGTGCCCGCTGCCCCAGCGCCGGATGTGCGCGACCGCGTCGTCGAGGGAGTCGACGACGGCGACGGCCATATCCAACGACAGGTACTCGGYCGCCCAGTCGTCGTCGGTGGCGGGCAGCACCCGAGGATCGACGGCGCACACCGTCTCGTCGCCGTGCACGGTGACCCCGGCATCGTGCAGAGCGGCCAGCACCCGGGGCAGGAACTCCCCGGCCACGCCGGCGTGCACGAGCAGGGTCTCCGCCGAGTTGCACACCGAGACCCGCTGGGTCTTCGCGTTGACGGTGATCGCGAGCGCCTGGTCGAGGTCGGCCTCGGCGTCCACATACACGTGGCAGTTGCCGACCCCGGTCTCGATGACGGGCACCGTCGACTCCTCGACGACCGCCCGGATCAGACCYGCGCCACCCCGCGGGATGAGCACGTCGACGAGCCCGCGCAGCCGCATCAGGTGCTTGACCGCATCGTGGTCCATCCCGGGGACGAGCTGCACCGCGTCCGCCGGCAGGCCGCTCGCGACGGCGGCGCCGCGCAGCACCGCCACCAGCGCGGTGTTGGAACGTACCGCGGAGGCGCTCCCGCGCAGCAACGCGGCGTTGCCGCTCTTGAGACACAGGCCCGCGGCGTCCACCGTGACGTTCGGCCGGGCCTCATAGATGATCCCGACGACACCGAGGGGGACCCGGATCTGGCGCAGCTCCATCCCGTTCGGCAACACCCGGCCGCGCACGACCTCGCCGACCGGGTCCTCCAACGCCGCGACCTGACGCAGGCCGTCGGCCATGCCGGCGAGCCGGGCCGGGGTGAGGGTGAGCCGATCGACCATCGCCCCGGCGGTGCCCGCCGCCCGCGCGGCGGCGAGGTCCTCGGCGTTCGCGGCGAGAATCTCAGCGGAACGGGCGATCAACGCGTCGGCCATGGCGAGCAGCGCGCGGTCCTTCTCGGCGCGGCTGCGCGGCGCCAGCAGGGCCGCCGCCGCCTTGGCACGGACGGCGCTGCCTCGGACATCCTCCGCAGAGGTGCTCATCTCGGGTCCTCCGTTAGGCGGGCGCCGCGGCGCTGCCCGCCGCTACGAGGCTACCGGTGGCTCGGCGGTCGTGCCGTTCATCGCTCCTCACCCGCATCCGTCACCTACACCCGCATCCGTCACCTGCTCATCCCTGCATCCGCGACCTACTCATCTCCTTATCCCGTTATCCAGCTCATCTCCTTATCCCGTTATCCAGATCCGCGATCCGCCAGGTCCGCGACAGGCAGGGACCCGGAACGGTGATAACCGGAACAGCCAGAAAGGCGCGCAGTTCGGACCSCCATGACGATCATCTCGACGGGATTGCCTACCGTGCTCGCATGCGTGCGCTGCACACGTCCGACTGGCATCTCGGGCGTGGCCTGTACGGTCACGACCTGATGCCGGCCCAGGCGGCCTTCGTCGATCATCTCGTCGACGTCGTCCGTTCCGAGGGCGTTGACGTCGTGCTCATCGCCGGCGACGTGCACGATCGGGCGATCCCGCCGGTGGGCGCGCTGGAGCTCTTCGACGAGGCGCTCTCCCGACTGCGCGATGCCGGCGCCCGGGTCGTGGTGATCAGTGGCAACCACGACGCGGCCCGCCGGCTCGGCGACAAGGCCGGCCTGCTCGACCCCCGCGTCCGCATCCGGACGGATCCGGCCGCGGTCGGGGATCCGGTCGTCGTCGAGGATCCCGCCGGGGCGGTCCGGGTGTACGCGATCCCCTACCTGGAGCCGTCGGCGGCGAACTCCCAGCTTCCCGAACCGGCGCAGGCGCCATCTGGCTCGGACGTCCCGGYCGCCGGGATCCCCGCCGCGACGATGCACCGGGCGATGCACGCGGTGCGGGCCGACCTCGCACGGTATCCGGATGCCCGGTCCGTCGTGGTGGCGCACGCCTGGGTCACCGGCGGGGCGGCGAGCGAGAGCGAACGCGACATCAGCGTCGGCGGGGTGGGCAATGTGCCGGCCCGGTTGTTCGAGGGGATCACCTATACCGCGCTCGGCCATCTGCACCGGCCACAGGCGATCGCCCCGTCCGTCCGCTACAGCGGATCGCCACTGGCCTACTCCTTCTCGGAGTCCGGCGACGCGAAAGCGTCGCTGCTCGTCGAGATCGGTCCGACCGGGCTGGGGAACGTGACCCGCATCGGCGTTCCCGCCCGGCGGCGGATGACCCTGCTGCGCGGCAGTCTTGCCGACCTCCTCACCGACCCCGCCCATGCCCCGCACGAGGCCGACTTCGTCTCCGCCGTGCTGACCGACCCCGTCCGCCCCATGGACGCCATGGCCCGGTTGCAGCACCGGTTCCCCTTCGCCCTACGACTCGCGCACGAACCGGAGACGGAACCAGACGAGATACTCAGCTTCGGCCGGCGGACCCGGGGACGCTCGGAGCTGGAGATCGCCGAGGCCTTCGTCGCCCATGTACGCAGCGCTCCCTCGGCTCGGGAACGTGCTCTGCTCGCCGAAGCCCTCGGCGCCGCCCGCCGGGCCGAGGAGGAAGTCGCCTGATGCGTCCCCACCACCTGACCCTGGCGGCGTTCGGCGCCTTCCCCRGCACCGTCGAGATCGATTTCGACGTCCTCGGCAGCGGCGGCCTGCTCCTGCTCTGCGGGGAGACCGGGGGCGGCAAGACGACGCTGCTCGACGCGGTCGGGTTCGCGCTGTTCGGCCGGGTGCCGGGGATGCGCGGGGAGGTCTCCGGGCCGCCGGACCTGCGCTCGCACCACGCCGCGGCATCCCTACGGCCGGAGGTGACGCTGGAGTTCACTGTGGCGGCGGGACGTTTCCGGATCACCCGCGGCCCCGCCTGGGACAAGCCGAAACGCGGCGGCGGGACGACCCGCGCCCATCCGACGGCGCGGCTGGAACGGTTCGACGGCGCCGGCGGCTGGGAGACGGTCGCCACCCGCATGGAGGACGTCGGCCATGAGATCGACCTGCTCGTCGGCATGAGCGACAAGCAGTTCTTCCAGGTCATCATGCTCCCGCAGGGACGCTTCGCCGACTTCCTCCAAGCCGACCACGGTGCGCGCGAGAAGCTCCTGAAGCGGCTGTTCCACGTCAACCGCTTCGAATACGCCGAGCAGTGGCTGCTGGACCAGGCAAAGATCGCCGCCGAACGGCTGGCGCTGGCCCGCGCCGAGCTCGACCGGGTGACCGCCCGGGTCTCGCAGGTGGCGGCCGTCGACGAGCCGGAGGATCCGACGGCTGACGCCGGCTGGGCCTCGGACCTCGCCAGGACCGCCGCGGCGGCGGCCATCTCGGCCGACGAGGCGGCCGGCGCGGCGGCAGCGCGGCGCACCGCGGCCGAGGAGGCCTTGGACCAGGCACGCGACCTCGCCCGACGCGTCGGGCAGCGCCGGGTACTGGCCGCCCGGCAGGAGGAGCTCGCGGCACAGGCGCCCCGGATCGAGCTGCTCGCCACCGAGCTGGACGCGGCCCGCCGGGCCGCCGTCGTCGCACCCGCCCTGGGCGAGGTCCACCGCCGCGCCGCCGAGGTCCACCGGGCCGAGGCCGCCGAACGCGACGCCCGGGACCGGCTCGGACGCCATCCATCCGGGCTCCTTCCCGGGGAACCCGCCCCCTCGGGACCGCTGCCCGAGGAGGGCACCGGGAGGCCTGCCGAGGCACCTGCCGAAGCACCTGCCGAGGAACTCGCCCGCCTGGCCCGCCTCGCCCACACCGAGACCGGGCGACTGGGAACGTTGGCCGACACCCTCGCCGCCGCCGAGCGGGACGCCGAGGAGGCCGCCGGGGCCGACCAGGATACGGCCGCCTACACCCGGTCCGCCGCCGAACTCGCCGAGGCGATCAGCGTCACGCTGCCCCGCGCCCGCGTCGCGGCCGAGGCCCGGGTGGAGGTCGCCCGGCGGGCCGGCGCCGCTCTGCCCGGCCTGGTCGAACGGGCCCGGTGGGCCAAGGAGCTGGCCTCCGCCGTCCGGGAGGGGCGGCAGGTGCGGACCGTGGCCGACGAGGCCGAACGAGACGCATCCGCGGCCCGGACCCACGCATCCGACCTCCGGCAGCAGCGATTCGACGCCATCACCGCCGAACTCGCCGCCGCGCTTGTCCATGACACGCCCTGTCCGGTCTGCGGGGCCCTGGAGCATCCCGACCCGGCCGAGACCCGGGCCGACCATGTGAGCAAGGACGCCGAGACCGCGGCCGGGCAGGAGGCGGACCGGCTCGCCGACGCCGCGACGAGGGCGAGCCGGGCGGTGGCCCACTGGGAGTCCCGGGTCCGGGCGCTGCACGCCGACCTGGTCGGCCCAACGGACCCGGACCACAGCGCGAACCCGGACCACAGCGCGAACCCGGACCACAGCGCGAACCCGGACGACCGCGTCGAGGCGGCCTTCGCCGAGATCCGCGCGCTTCCGGTCGCGACGCTGCTGGGCGGCTCCGGGGCGCCGGTCGCGGATCGGCTCGATGAACTCGCCGCCGTGCTGACCCACGCGGTCCGCGCCCGGACCCGGACGGCGAAGAAGCTCGCCGCGGCGGAGGCCGCGTTGCGCGAGGTCCACGAGAACGAGAAGGAGACCGCGGCCCGCCATTCCGCCGCACGGACCGCGGCGCAGGCGGCCCGGGAACGCGCGGCGGACGCCCGGGACCGCGCCGTCCGACGGCTCGCCGGCGTTCCGGCGGAGCTATGCGACCCCGACGCCCTGGCCGCGCGCCGCCGTGCCGTCACCGCCCTCGCCGCCGATCACGAGGCCGCGCAGGCCGCGGCCCTGGCTGCCGAGCAGGCCCGGGCCGAACACATCCGCGCCGGGACGGCCGCCCTCGACCAGGCGCGGCAGGCGGGGTTCTCCGACCTGGACGACGCCGCCGAGGCCGTGCGGGACTCCGACTGGATGCGCCGCGCCGCGGACGAGGCCCGGGCCCATCGGGACGAGCTCGTCGCCGTCGGGGCCAGGCTGGCGGGCGAGGATCTCGCCGTCGATCCGGACACCGAGGTCCCGCTGGCCGACCACGAGACGGCCGTGACCGACGCCCGCGAGGTCCACGAGAGCGCGCTCGCCACGGCCGCACGCGCCCGGGAACGGGCCGAACGGCTGGCCTCGCTGGTCACGGAGTTCACCGAGAAGCTCACTACCCTGGATCCGCTGCGGGAGGCGGCGGACGAGCTGCGGGGCCTCGCCGATCTGGCCGCCGGGCGGGGTGCCAACACCGAGCGCATGCCGCTGTCCAGCTTCGTGCTGGCGGCTCGGTTGGAAGAGGTGGCCGCCGCCGCCAGCCATCGGCTCGCGGCGATGAGCAGCGGTCGGTTCACCCTGGTGCACGACGCGGGGGAAAGCCGCGACAAGCGTCGGCGCGCCGGCCTCGGGCTGCTGGTCGACGACGCCTGGACCGGCCGGCGGCGCGACACCGCCACCCTGTCCGGCGGGGAGACCTTCCAGGCGGCGCTGTCACTGGCCCTCGGGCTCGCCGACGTCGTGACGGCCGAGGCGGGAGGCCGGCGGATGGACGCGCTGTTCATCGACGAGGGTTTCGGCACGCTCGACCCGGACAGCCTCGACGAGGTGATGACCGTTCTCGACGAACTGCGTTCCGGCGGCCGGCTCGTCGGCGTCGTCAGCCATGTCACCGAGCTGCGCCAGCGCATCCCGAACCAAATCCGGGTCGTCAAAGGGGTCGGCGGCAGCCGGGTCGAGACCACGTCCTGACCCGGACGCACCACTGACCCGGGCACACCACTACTCGGCTGGCCTAGCCGGGAAAACCGCCCCCAGGCCAGGACCCGGGATCGGAAATGGCCGCCACCGGATTCCGGTGGCGGCCATTTCGGCATTGCCGAGCGGACCAGGGATCAGATCATTTCATCGAGTCTTCAACGGAGATGTCCGGTTACGAGAACAAGTTTATGGTGACCGACTTTCCACTGAACGGTCTCTGGAGGGGGAAGGTACGGCTGTAGTTGTCAGAGCTGTCGGAACACTGGACGCTGAAGGTGGCGCTCGTGCCGGCCACCGGAACCTGCTGGAGGCTCAGGCTGTAGAAGCCGCCGGCGCCGACGCCGGACGAGTCGAACTCGCCGGCCGTCGTGCGGACCGCCACGCCCGCCGCGGCGCTGGCCGGGCACCTGGCGACGCCGCCGATCAAGACATTCGAACTGTTCAAATCCGCGCTCGCGGGAAGGGCCGATGCCAGCGTCAGCGCGCCGGCGGCTCCGGCCGAGGCGAGGAGACCCACGGTCCTACGCATTCTCATGACGAAATAACCTCTCTCAACAGATTCGACCTCTTGCCCGCCGAGGGAAGGTTACCCGACTCCGGAAGCGCTATTCGCCGCCGTCGCTATTTTTTGCGCCGAGACCCCTTCAGTTTTATCGGCGGCTTTCCGGGTAGCCGGGGTGAAATGCCGGGAAAGAACTGTTGACGGGCTCTCTCGAATTCCGGGCCACGAGGCGCGATAGACGCCGGTTTCCACTGGAATATCGTCGTCAAAGCCATCCCCAATCCGATATGTCTAATTATATGGATAGCTATCTGGACGGTCTTGTCCCGGGCCGGCGCGCCTGGCTGTCACCTCAGCCCGGGTCGGGTGAGTAGCCGGCCGGGTCAGCGGGCCGGCAGCAGCAGCACGAGGTCGTCGCGGTGGACGATCTCACGTTCGTACGACGGTCCGAGTTCCATGGCGAGGTCGGCCGTCGAACGCCCGAGCATCACGGGCAGCTCCGCCGCGTCGAAGGCGACGAGCCCCCGCGCCACGGACCGCCCGTCGGGGTCGACCAGGTCCACCGGGTCCCCGGCGGCGAAGTCCCCCTCCACGCCGGTTATCCCGGCGGGCAGCAGCGACGCCCGCCGCCGTACCACCGCGGCCACCGCCCCGGAGTCCAAGTGCAGCCGGCCCTCGGGTGCGGTCGCGTGCGCCAGCCAGAGCAGGCGGGAGGCCCGACGCGACCCGGTGGGGTGGAAGACGGTGCCGACCTCCTCCCCCCGCAGCACCGGTGCGGCGTTCGCGGCCGAGGTGATGATCGCCGTGACGCCGCCGGAAGCCGCCATCCGGGCCGCCTCGATCTTGGTAGCCATCCCGCCGACCCCGACACCGGCGGTGCCCGTGCCCCGGGCGGTCAGCCCGTCCAGGTCGGTATCCGAACGCACCTCGCGCACCATGGTCGCCGGGCCCAGCCTGGGGTTGGCGTCGTACAGGCCGTCCACGTCGGACAGAAGCACCAGCAGATCCGCCGACACGAGATGGGCGACAATCGCGGCGAGCCGGTCGTTGTCGCCGACCCGGATCTCCTGGGTGGCCACCGCGTCGTTCTCGTTGATGATCGGGATGACGTCGAGCTCAAGCAGCCGGTCGAGCGCGGTCCGGGCGTTACGGTAGTGGGTGCGGCGGATCACATCGGTCGCCGTCAGCAGCACCTGGCCGACCTGGTGACCGGCCCGTCCGAACGCCGCCGCGTAGCTGTGTACGAGCGAGCTCTGGCCGACGCTCGCCGCCGCCTGCTGGGTGGCGAGGTCACGCGGCCGCCGGGCCAGGCCGAGCGGGGCGAGACCCGCGGCGATGGCCCCGGAGGACACCAGCACCAGTTGTTGTCCGGCCCGGGGYAGCACCGCGGCCACCAGCGCCTCAAGCCGGTCGACGTCCAGACCGCCGGCGGCCGTCGTCAGCGAGGACGAACCGACCTTGACGACGACCCGGCGCGCGTCGGTCACGAACGGACGCACGCCTTCATCCTTCTTCTTCTCCTCGACCCGCCGGTTCTCCTCGTACCGCCGGGTCGACGACGGCGGCGGCGCGGCGAGCCATCCGTTCGGCCCGGGTCAACCGCACCGAGGCCCGCAACCGGTCGTCGGTCCCGCGCGGTCCGAGGGACACCGAGGAACCCGTGTCCCCACCTCGGCCGGGTGACGGTGCCGCACCGGAGGCCGCGGTGCCGGCCGGCCCGCGGCCACCCGGACCGGTCTCGGCGAGCCCGTCGCCACCCGGATGATCATCAACACCCAGCCCACCGTTCCCCAGCCCGCCGCCGCTCAGCGTCGGCTCCCAGTCGAACGTGACCTCGCCGATGGTCACCTCCGCTCCCGCGGTGGCGCCGAGGCGAGCGAGCTCCTTCTCCACGCCGAGGCGGGCGAGCCGGTCGGCGAGAAAGCCGATCGCCTCGTCGTTGGTGAAGTCGGTCTGCCGCACCCAGCGCTCGGGCTTCGACCCGGTGATCAGGAAACCGTCGCCGAGGGGGCGCACCGTGAAGTCGGGCTCGTTCACCGCGCGGGGACGCAGCACGATGCGGGTCGCCGCCCGGGCCGGCGCGGCCGCCCGGTGCTGGGCGACGAGGTCGGCCAAGGCCAGGGACAGCGCGTGCACRCCACGTCGGGTCGCGGTACTCACCGCGAAGACCGCGAGGTCACGGGCTCGCAGCTCGGGAGCGACGAGCTCCGCGAGCTCCGCGGCGTCCGGAACGTCGATCTTGTTGAGGACGACCAGCCGGGGACGGTCGGACAGATCGGCGGAGTAGGCGGCGAGCTCGGCCTCGATGACGTCGAGGTCGGTCATCGGATCACGACCCGGTTCCAGGGTGGCGCAGTCCAGCACATGCACGATCACCGAGCAGCGTTCGATGTGCCGGAGGAACTCCAAGCCCAGCCCGCGTCCCTCGCTGGCGCCCGGAATCAGGCCGGGGACGTCCGCGACCGTGTAAGGAGGACGATCACCCGCCTGCGCCACGCCGAGATTGGGCACCAGCGTCGTGAAGGGATAGTCGGCGATCTTCGGCTTGGCCGCGCTGAGCACCGACACCAGGGAGGACTTGCCGGCGCTGGGAAAACCGACGAGCGCGACGTCGGCCACGGTCTTGAGTTCCAGCACGGCGTCGAGCTGCTCGCCGGGCTCGCCGAGTTCGGCGAACCCGGGGGCCTTGCGGCGGGCCGACGCGAGCGCCGCGTTGCCCCGCCCCCCRCGGCCGCCGCGGGCCAGTACGAACGCGCTGCCCGGTCCGACCAGGTCGATGATCTGCTCGCCGTCCTCTGTCAGCACGACGGTTCCGTCCGGCACCGGGAGGACGAGGTCCGCACCGTCCGCTCCGTGCCGGTTCGACCCCTGGCCGGGGCGTCCCCGAGAGGCGCGCTGATGCGGATGGAAGTGGAAGTCGAGCAGGGTGGTCACGCTCGGGTCCACCACGAGGCGGACGTCACCACCCCGGCCGCCGTCACCGCCGTCCGGCCCGCCCAGCGGCTTGAACTTCTCCCGGTGGATGGAGGCACAGCCGTGACCGCCGTCCCCGGCCGTCGCGTGCAGCACCACCCGGTCGACGAACGTCGGCATCACCGCCTCCTCTCTACATCCCTCCCCGCGAGAGAGGCGCCAAAGCCGCGCAACCACGCCCGGAAGGGCGGTGGTACGCGCGGCTGCTGGCTCACCAGTGATCGCCGATGATCGCCATCTGACGGCAACCAAGGCCACGCCGTCGAACCGACGGCGTGGCCTTGACGATCAGATTAAGCGGGTACCGCCGCCTCGGCCACCACGTTCACGACCCGACGGCCCCGCCGATGGCCGAAYCGCACGTGCCCGGGCGAGAGCGCGAACAGCGTGTCGTCCTTGCCGCGCCCGACCAGATCACCCGGGTGGAAATGGGTCCCGCGCTGACGGACGATGATCTCGCCGGCCTTCACGTACTGGCCGCCGAAGCGCTTCACGCCCAGCCGCTGCGCGTTCGAATCCCGCCCGTTGCGCGAGGAACTCGCGCCCTTCTTGTGCGCCATCCCGCTCAGGCCTTCCCGGTCTCGATGCCAGTCACCTTGAGACGCGTCAGCTTCTGGCGGTGACCCTGGCGCTTGTGGTAGCCGGTCTTGTTCTTGAACTTGTGGATCCGGATCTTCGGACCCTTGACGACGCCGACGACCTCGGCGGTGACCGCGACGGACGCGAGAGCGTCGGCGTCGTGGGTGACCGACTCGCCATCGACGAGCAGGAGCGCCGGAAGGTTCACGGCCGCGCCCGGCTCTCCGGAAAGGAGCTCGACGTCGACGACATCGCCGACGGCGACCCTGTGCTGCTTGCCGCCGCTGGCAACGACCGCGTACACCAGATCTCCCTGCTGTTGTTATGCCGCTGTGACCGCACGGAACCCGAAACGGCGTTCCCCGCGGAGCTTTGGGTGCGCATGGGCCGCGATCGACCGGAACGCGGACGATCAGCGGTCATCCAGCGAGCATTGCCCGCTAGCGAGCATCGCCCCATCCGGATGAGCATGCGGACTCCACCTTACAGGTCATCGGGAGCGGAGCGAAGGAGCGCCCGCCGCATACCGCGCATTCCGTCCCGCGCATCCCCCGCACGGCGGTCGCGTGTCCCGCACCCGACGGGCCCGCCGGGCGGATCTCATCGCGGGTCCTCGCCCCGCTCGTCCGGGTCATATCCAGGGATGACCCGGACGGGCCATGGTGTAGGCCACTGAGGAGAGAGAAGCATGGATCGTCCACATGGCGGAGTTCCACGATGGATCGTGAGGCTTCGGCGCCGGGAATGAGATCGCGTCGGGGGTGACGAGGATGTACTGGCAGCTGGTGATCTGGGSCGCGGGAGCCGGTACCGCCGTCGCTCTGGCTGTCGTCTGCCGCCCGGCGGCCACCGCCGCCCGTCGTTACGGCTCGGTTCCCGRCACGGTCCCCGCCGCGACGGGCGCGCTGACCGTGCTGGTCGTCGTYGGTCTCACCCTCACGGCCTTCGCCGGCCTACCGCCCTGGGCAGGCGCCTGTTGGACGCTGGGCACCGCGGCCACGGCCGGATGGATCGCGCTGCGCCGGCGGGGTCCATCCGCGTGGGGATTGCCCGATTCCGGGATGAAGGGCCGGCCGTCCGGTGGTCTCGAGGCGGGAGAGGCGGGAGAGGCGGGAGACCCGGGAGAGGCGGCCGATCCCGCCTACGCGGCCGATGAGCCGGTCCTACGCGGTCGGATGATCCCGAACCTCGCCGATCAGGACGATCTGGTGCAGTCGCTGACCATCGCCTCCTATGCCCTGCAGATGGGCGATCCAGGACGGGCCCGTCAGGCGATCGAGGTAGCCTTGTCCCGTTCCCGGGCCACCCTCGACCTGCTACTGCGGGAGAATGCCGGCCGCGGGCTCGTGCGCCCGGGCCCGGCCGCCGGGCCGAGTCGGGCCGGGCCGAGTCGGGCCGGGCCGACCGCCGCCTGAACGGCCGGTCCGGCTCTCCGCCAAGCCTCGATCAGCTGGGGGCGCCCACGACGAGCATCCCACGCCGGACGCCGCGGGGTCCTTCCGCTCCAGAGACAAGCTGACGGACCAGCGGCACCGGATCTCTGGCGGGTCAGGCGCTCGGGGGTTCCGCCGAGGGCACGGACTCCAGCGACTCGGCCGGCTTGGACACCGGCCGGGAGGCCCGCCGTCGTCGGCCCCGGGCCGGTTTGCCCACAGTGGACAAGGCGTTGTCCGCGGTCGCGAGGCTGTCGGGATCATCGGAGTTGGCGTACACCGGCGGCAGGGCCTCCTCGAGGCCGCCCGCGCCGGAGCCACCGCCAGCGGGCACATGCCCGTTCGACCCGGCTGGGGAACCGGCTGCCCCGAGTCCCGGGGCGGCGGCAGCTGCGGCCCCGCCCGCCGGCCCCGCCGCACTGTCGGCCGCATGCGCGGGCTCGGGCGCGGGCACCGTATCCGCGGCGGTAACGCCCGCGGTGGCTATCGCACCCTCGCCGGCCGTCACGGCGACGTTCTCCGCGGCGTCGGGCGTCGATGATGCGGCGGATCCGATGGGTTCGCCAGGTCCGCCGGACGCCTCGGATTCGGATGCGGACGTAGGCTCGGCCGACGCGGCGGCGATGATCGCGGGGCCGTCGACGGCACTCGTGGACACGGCACTCGTGGACACGGCACTCGCGGACACGGCACTCGCGGACGAGGAGCGGACCCGACGACCGGACCCGGACCCCTCCGCCGGCGCGGGCACCGCCACCGGAGTCGGCTGACCGGCACCGGACACAATGGTCCCGCTCGGCACGCCGGCTGCGGCGTGTGCACCGCTGCCGCCGTCGAGGTGGATGACCACCCCGCGGCCGTTGCAGTGCACGCACGGCTCGCTGTACGCCTCCAGCAGGCCCTGCCCCACCCGCTTGCGGGTCATCTGGACCAGCCCGAGGCTGGTCACCTCGGCGACCTGGTGCCGGGTACGGTCCCGGCCAAGGCACTCGGTGAGCCGGCGCAGGACCAGTTCTCGGTTGCTCTCCAGAACCATGTCGATGAAGTCGATGACAATGATGCCACCGATATCCCGCAGCCGCAACTGACGGACGATCTCCTCGGCGGCTTCCAGGTTGTTCTTGGTGACCGTCTCCTCGAGGTTGCCGCCCTTGCCGGTGAACTTGCCCGTGTTGACGTCGATGACCGTCATCGCCTCGGTCCGGTCGATGACGAGCGATCCACCCGAGGGCAGCCAGACCTTGCGGTCGAGGGCCTTGGCGAGCTGCTCGTCTACCCGGTACTCGGCGAAGACGTCACCGGTTCCGGTGTAGCGGCGGATCCGCGACCGCAGGTCGGGAGCCACTGTGTCGATGTACTCCTCGATCGTGATGGCCTCACCCGAGCCCTGGACGACCAGCTCGGTGAAGTCCTCGTTGAAGATGTCCCGGATCACCCGGACGACCAGGTCCGGCTCGCCGTAGAGCAGCGAGGGCGCCGACGCCTTCTTCGCCTTGCGCTCGATGTCCTCCCATTGGGCGGCGAGCCGCTCGATGTCGCGTTCCAGCTCGGCCTCGCTGGCACCCTCGGCTGCGGTGCGCACGATGACCCCACCGTCCTCGGGCGTGATTTTCTTCAGGATGCTCTTGAGCCGAGCTCGTTCGGTGTCCGGCAACTTGCGGCTGATCCCGGCGTTCTGTCCGTCCGGGACGAACACCAGGTACCGCCCCGGCAGACTGATCTGGCTGGTGAGCCGCGCGCCCTTGTGCCCGATCGGATCCTTGGACACCTGGACCAGGACCGACTGACCGGACTTGAGCACCTGCTCGATCTTGCGAGGCCGRCCGTCCAGCCCGGATGCGTCGTAGTTGACCTCGCCGGCGTAGAGGACGGCATTGCGTCCCTTACCGATGTCGACGAAGGCCGCCTCCATGCTGGCCAGCACGTTCTGTACTCGGCCGAGGTAGACGTTGCCCGCATAGGACGACGAGCTCGCCCGGGTCACGAAGTGCTCGACGAGTACCCCGTCCTCCAGCACGGCGATCTGGGTGCGCTCCCCCGCGTGGCGGACGACCATCCGGCGTTCGACCGACTCCCGCCGGGCCAGGAACTCCGCCTCGGTGACGATCGGTGGCCGACGCCGACCACTGTCGCGGCCCTCCCGGCGCCGCTGACGCTTGGCCTCCAGACGGGTGGACCCGCTCAGCCCCCGGACCAGGTCCTCGTCCTTGCGGGTCTCCCGGACGTGGACGACCGTGTTCGGCGGGTCGTCGGCGAGCGCCGGCTCGTCGCCGCCGGCGCGACGGCGCCGCCGCCGCCGACGGCGGGCCCCTCCCAGCCGGTCGTCCTCGTCCTCACCGTCACGCTCGGCACTTTCCTCCGCCGCGCCGGGGGTCGTCTCGGCGCCCTCATCCGACGCGACGGCGGGCACCGACCCGGTTCCCTGCCCGGCCACGGACGAGCCGTCCACACCGTCCGTGTCCTGTGCCACACCCTCGCGACCCGTGTCGTCCGCGGCCGCGGCGCCGTCCTCCGGGCCGGACTCCACGCCGTCCTCGTCGCCCCGGGCCCGACCACGACCACGGCGACCACGGCGCCGACGGCGGGTGGAGGCCGAGCCGCCCCCATCCGGGTCGTCGTCGAATTCGCTGTCCTCCTCGCCGCCCGTGAGGTCGCCCATCGTGTCGGGATCGGTCGTGTCGGGATCGGTGGCCACGTCCGCCTCGTCCCGGGGGTGAGCCGGTGCCTCGGCATGCCGCCGCTCGGCGGACGGGAACGCCGTGCCCGCCACGGCATCCACCGCGGTGGCGGCGGATCCGAGTTCGGCGGCACGCCGCCAGCGAGCCTCCACGACCGCCGGTTCGGGAGCCTGGAAGGTCACCATGGCGGCCGGTCGCCGGAGCACGGGACGGATCATCGTCTCGACGACCGGCTCGTTATGGATCCCGGCCCAGGTCGGAGCGGTCGCCCGCCTGGCCCTTGTCGCCGCGCTCCGGGTGCTGCCGGCCTCGGGCTCGGCAGAGCTCGGCTCGGCAGAGCTCGGCTCGGCAGATCTCGACTCAGCGGTCGACTCCCGGGCCGCCGGCTCGGCGACGCCGGGCTCGTCGGTCCCGGGCTGCGCGGACTCCGGTTCCGTGGGCCCAGGCGTGTCCGTAGGCCCGGATGTGTCCGTAGGCCCGGGCGTGTCGGGAGCCGACGCCACGGCGGCGGTCGAACCCGCGGGTACACCGACGGACCCGGTCGCACCGACATCCGGCATCGCCGGACCGAGGATGGTCGCATCGCCAGGCCCGGCGGCGACCGGCCCGGCCGCCGCGGTGCCGGACCCGGCCGGGTCCGGCACCGCGGCAGCGGGCGTCATCAGTCCGGAGATGGCACGACGGGCCCTGGTCCGTTTCGGCTTCGCAGCGACGTCCGGCGATACGACGTCCCGCGGCGCGTCCTCGGTGGGAGGGGCGTCCTCGGCGGGAGGGGCGTCCTCGGCGGGAGGGGCGTCCTCGGCGGGAGGGGCAACCGGCACCTCGGTCACCTCACGCACCGCGCGGCGGCTGCGTGCCGCCCGGGTGCGCCGCGCCGGCACCGGTTCGGTGGCCTCCACCGTGTCGTCCCGGGCCGTGTCGTCCCGGGCCGGGACGACAGTGACGGATTCGACGGTGGCGGGTTTATCGACCGGACCTGGTTCGCCGACCGGGGTGGTCGAGGGAGCGTCGGCTTCGGTGGTATCCGCCGGTTCCATCCTGGCCCTGGCGGAGCCGCGGGTCATCCGGGCGCGGGTGGTCGAACCGGCGTCCCGGCGACGGCGCCGGCCCTCGGCCGGCGCCGAGGGTGCGTCGCCGGAGGTCTCGTCTCGAAGGGGCCCGCCCGGGACCTGTGCGACGGCCGGGTCGTCCGGAACCGGATTCCCGGCTGGCGCCACATCGGTCACGTTCGGCCCGGCGGTGGCATGGTCGTCGGCGGGTGGGCCTGCCGCTCGTCCCGCGGCCCTGCGCCTACGCGCCGCCGGTCGGGTGGGCTCGGATTCAGTCTGGATGGTCAGATCGTCGTCGGGCACGGGTTAAGAAGCCTCTCGGGCTCCCGGGCGCGCTGCTCATGCAGTCGCGACCGCGCAGAAGCCACTGTCTCGGTCCGGCGCGGGTACCGCCGGGGAATCCTGCGACGCCCTGCAACACGCTGAGGTTCAACCCACCAGCCGGCCAGCGCCGTTGCGGTCCTGCGCCAGCGGGTCCGCCACAGTGCCGTCCTCACACAGTCGGCCCTGTTCGAGCCGGGTGGACTCGGGCGGCGCCGACGAGCGCAGGCCGGCTACCACGCCTAGGGCGGTCAGCACGTCGTCTGGTCGTACAGCGGGCGTCGTGTGCCGCACGACCATCTCCAGTATCGCACACGTGTCGTTCTCTGCGCGGCAAACGGCGGAGACCACTGCCGCGCGCACATCGAACCGTCGCCTGCCGTCCTTCGTCGCCCGCTCAACTTCGACCACGTCGCGGCGCAACAGCTCCCGCACGGCGGCGGAGACCTCCGGACCGGAGGCACCCGGCAACCGTACCGACCACCGCGAGGCGTCGATCCGCTCGGCGAGGCTGCCGCCTTCCGCCCGGTGGCACGCGAGCACGTCCAGCCCCGGCGGAAGAACGGCGTCCAGGCCGACCCGCAGCGCCTCCGGATCGACCGAGGCTGCCAGGGCCAGCTCGACGTATTCGGCCTCACTGGCTGCCCCGGTCGGCGCGGCACCCAGCCACGAGATCCGCGGATGCGGACTGAATCCCGCCGAATAGGCCATCGGGACCCCGGCGCGGCGCAATGCGCGCTCGAACGTTCGCGCCACGTCCCGATGTGAGAGGAATCTCAGCCGGCCCCGCTTCGCGAAACGAAGTCGCACCCGTTCGACCACCGGCGGAGGCGGCGGCYCCTCAGGTCGCCGCGCCACTGCCCACCGGAGCCGGGGCGAGCCGCGGCGTGGTCGCGGGATCGGGTTGAATGGCCGGCTGYGGTCGCTCGGCCTGCCCGGACCCGGGGCCCTGGAGGTTCGACACCGCAAGCACGGGGAGCAGCCGACGTCCGGTCGGGCCGATCTGGGTGTCGGTGCCCATCGTTGGACAGACCCCGCAGTCGTAGCAGGGTGTCCAGCGACAGTCATCGAGCTCATTCCCGCTCAGCGCATCCTGCCAATCAGCCCACAGCCAGTCCCGGTCGAGGCCCGCGTCGAGGTGATCCCAGGCCAGCACCTCGCGTTCGTCACGCTCGCGGGTGGTGAACCAGTCCAGCGACACCCCCAGCGGTTCGAGCTCCGCCGCGCACGCRGACTCCCAGCGTTCGAACGAGAAGTACTCGTTCCAGCCGTCGAAGCGGCCGCCGTCTCGCCAGACCCGTTCGATCACCGCAGCCACCCGGCGGTCACCGCGGGCCAGCAGGCCCTCGATGATGCCAGGCCGACCGTCGTGGTAACGGAAACCGATCGCCCGACCCACCTCACGATCGGCGCGCACGGCATCACGGAGCAGCTTCAGCCGGGCGTYGGTCACCTCGTGCGGCGCCTGCCCCACCCACTGAAACGGGGTGTGYGGCTTGGGCACGAACCCGCCGATCGACACGGTGCAGCGGATGTCGCGCTGCCCGCTGACCCGCCGACCGGCCCGGATGACCTCCCTGGCGAGGTCGGCGATCTCCAGCACGTCTTCGTCGGTCTCGGTCGGCAGGCCGCACATGAAATAGAGCTTCACCTGCCGCCAGCCGTGAGCGTAAGCGGTGCTAACGGTGCGGACCAGGTCCTCGGCACTGACCATCTTGTTGATGACCCGACGCAGCCGCTCGGAGCCGCCCTCGGGGGCGAAGGTCAGCCCGCTACGCCGGCCGTTACGGGAGAATTCGTTCGCGAGCGTGACGTTGAAGGCGTCCACCCGAGTGGACGGCAGACTCAACGAGACGTTGGCGCCCTCGTACCGGTCGGCGAGACCGGTGGCGATCTCGCCGATCTCGGTGTGGTCCGCGCTCGACAACGACAGCAGGCCGACCTCGGAGAAGCCCGTCGCGCGCAGCCCCGCGTCGACCATCGCACCGATGGTGGCGATGTTGCGCTCACGCACCGGACGGGTGATCATCCCGGCCTGGCAGAACCGGCAGCCCCGGGTGCAGCCGCGGAAGATCTCCACGCTCATCCGCTCGTGCACCGTCTCRGCGAGCGGGACCAGCGGAGCCTTCGGATACGGCCAGGAGTCGAGATCGGACAGCGTGTGCTTGCTCGGCCGGGCCGGCACGTCGTCCCGGTTGCGGGTGACCGACCGGATACGGCCGTCGGGCCGGTAGGAGACGTCGTAGAACGCCGGCACGTACACCAGGCGCCGGCAGGCCAGCCGGTGCAACAGCTCGCCCCGGCCACCGGGACTCCCGGCCGCCTTCCAGGCGCGAACCACGTCGGTGATGCCCAGCACGGCCTGCTCGCCGTCGCCGAGCACGACGGCGTCGACGAACGTGGCGATCGGCTCGGGATTGAAGGCGGCATGCCCCCCCGCGACGACCAGCGGATCGGCGTCGGTGCGCTCGGCCGCGTGCAACGAGATCCCGGCAAGATCGAGTGCCGTCAGCAGGTTGGTATACCCGAGTTCGGTGGCGAAGCTGACGCCCAACAGGTCGAAATCGCCCACCGCGCGGTGGGCGTCCACCGTGAACTGCGGCAGCCCGTGCTCGCGCAGCAACGCTTCCAGGTCCGGCCACACCGAGTAGGTGCGCTCGGCGAGCACATCCGGCTGCTCGTTGAGGATCTCGTACAGAATCTGTAGTCCCTGGTTGGGCAGGCCGATCTCGTAGGCGTCCGGATACATCAGGCACCAGCGGACGGCCGCGGAGTCCCAGGGTTTGACCGTGGAGTTGCCTTCGCCTCCGACGTACTGCACGGGCCTTCGCACCCGCGGGAGCAGCGGCTCCAGGCGAGCGAACAGCGACTGTCCGGACATGCATGCGAGCCTACGGCACGCGCCAGGTCCACCTCGACGCTCGGCCGACCCGGGAAGCGCGGCCGACCCGGGAAGCGCCGCCGACCCGGGAAGCGCCGCCGAGCGAGCTCAGGAGGCATACGGGTCCGATCGGGATCGCAGCCGCACGTTCTGCAGGAGTCCGACAGCAATCATKTTTGCGAACATCGACGAACCGCCGTAGGAGAGAAAAGGCAACGGCAGGCCGGTGACCGGCATGATGCCCAGGCACATGCCGATGTTGACGAACGCCTGGAAGGTGAACCAGGAGACGACCCCGGTGGCGACGAGCGCGCCGAAGGAGTCCTGCGAGCCGAAGCCGATCGACAGGGCCCGCCACAGAACCACGCCGAGCAACACGATGATTCCGCCACCCCCGAGATATCCCAACTCCTCCCCCGCGACACTGAACACGAAGTCCGTCTGCTGTTCCGGGACGAACTGGCCCTGGGTCTGCTGGCCGTGCAGCAGGCCCCGTCCGGAGATTCCGCCGTTGGCGATCGCGATCATCGCCTGGTCGACGTTGTAGCCCGTGCCGGACGATGYCTTGTTCTCGGAGACGAACGAGGTCAGCCGGGCCTCCTGGTACGGCTTCAGAAGATGGAACTGGAGGATCGCGCCGCCGAACAGCACACCGCAGAGGATCAGCCCCAGCACCCATCGGCGCGGCGCGCCGCTGACCGCCAGCATGCCGAGGGTGGTGAAGACCAGAACCATGACGGTACCGAAGTCCGGCTGCAACATGATCAAGCCGATCGGGACCACGGCGAGCCCGAGCACGAGCAGCACGTCACCRTGGCCAGGGGCGCCGCGCCGGACTCCCGTGTGCCGGTCCTCGTGTTTCTCACCGAGGATCATCGCCGCGCCGACCACGAGCGCCATCTTGGCGAACTCGGACGGCTGCAGCTGGAAGCCGGCAGGCAGCACAATCCACGAGTGTGCGCCGTTGATCGTCGAACCGAACAGGAGTACCGCGACGAGCCCGACGAGCGAGCCGAGATAGACGAAGGGCGCGTAGGCCCGCACCGCCCGGTAGTCGATGACGGTCGCAACCGCGCCGAGCACCAGCCCGATGGCCAGGTTCAGCAGGTGCCGATCGAGGAAGGTGTTGGGATCACTGCCCGCCTCGCTGAGCCGCTGGCGGGTCGCCGACCAGACCAGCAGAGCACCGAGAACGGACAACGCGATGACGCAGAGCTGCAGCGGCCAGTCGAGCCGGCGCAGCGGCGAGTGGGGCCCGGAAGCCCTCTCCCGCAGGTGCCCGATCCGCCCCCGGATGGGCACCGGAGACGATCGAAGTGCGGTGGGTCCCGCTTCGTCTACCACTGCGCCTCCCGCCACCACCGTCACGCCGACACGACATTCACGTCCTGGGCTCCCACCCCATCCCCCGAGACCCCGCCCCCATCCCGAGGCGCCGTCCTCACGGCACGAGGTGGCCGTCAGGGCGGCGCCCGGCCCGTCGCCGTCACGCCCGCGCCGCTGGTGCCGGGCAGGGGGGCGGCCGGGCCCGGCGCCGATCCGGCCGGCGAGGCCAGCGTCGCGGGGGCGGGCTGCGGTGACGCCGCCGCGATCGTCCCGTCCCGGTTGAGCTTCGGCAGCCCGGCCGGCGGTTTCCCACCCGGCATCGCCGCCGGCCGGCCGACACCGTAGATTGCCTGGTAGATCTGTTTGGCCACCGGAGCCGCGAACTCCGCGCCGGTCCCGGAGTCCGGGATGGTGACCACGACGGCGAACTGGGGGTCGTTCGCCGGCGCGAAGGAGGCAAACCAGGAGGTGTCCCCTTTACCCTCAACCTCGGYGGTTCCGGTCTTCGCCGCGATCGGGACGACGTCGCTCGGCCAGTCCGCGAAGACGCCGGTGGCGGTGCCCCCGCCCTCCGTCGTCACCCCGCGCAGGCTGTCCCGGATGTAGGCGAGGTTCTCCGGTGAGACCGGCAGCGTCCCGGCCCGGCGCGGCGCGAAGGTCCTGACGACCTTGCCGTCCGGAGACACGGTGGCCTTGGCGAGGGTGGGCTTGTACAGGGTGCCGCCGTTGGCGATGGCCGCGTAGGCGACGGCGAGCTGCAGCGGGCTCAGCGACAGGTACTGGCCTTGGCCGATCGCGAACTGGGTGGCGGCACCGGCGTTGTACAGGTAGCCGTCAACGCACGCCTCGGCGGCGTACTTGCGGTACCGCTCGGCCTTGGCCGGGTCGGGTTCCTCCGGGTAGCCGTTCTTGGCCCGCCGGCAGTAGGAGTCCTTGAGCTCCGCCCAGATCGCCTTGGCGCCGGCGCGGTCGACGACGGAGCCCCGCGTCTCGCCGGGCAGATCCAGCCCGGTGGTCCGGCCGAAGCCCATCGCCTGGGCCATCTTGACGAAGTATTCTTTCGGGGGGGAGTAGGGCCCACGGCCGTTACGCAGCCCGCCGTCCGCGAGCCAGGCGTCGTAGGCGAACTTGTCGAAGATGACGTCACAGGAAATGACCAGCGCCTGGTGCAGGGTGATCGGACCGGCCGACTCGCCGTCGAAATTGTGGAAGACCTGGTCACCGATCTGCAGGCTGGGCGCGCAGTCGTAGCGGTCGTTCCCCTTGGCGCCCAGGTTCTGYATCGCGACGGCGGTGGAGATGGCCTTGAAGGTGGAGCCGGCCGGCCCCGACCCCTGGTAGGCCCGCGAGAGCAGCGGGATGCCGTTCGCGGGATCGGACAGCGCCCGGTAATCGCTCTCCGAGACCCCACCGCTAAAGACCGACGGGTCGTAGGACGGCAGGCTCGCCATCGCGATCACCCCGCCGGTGCGCACGTCCAGCACAACCGCGGAGGCGGTGCGCGGGCCGCCCCCGAGCTTCTTGATCGTTTCCGTCAGCGCCTGCTCGACCGCCTGCTGCACGTCGAGGTCGAGGTTGAGCACCAGGTGGTCACCGCTGAGCGGCGCGATGGTCGACGCGGTACCGGCCACCCGGCCGAACCGGTCCACCTCCAGGCGTTCCACCCCGTCGGTGCCGCGCAGCTCGTCGTCATAGGTGCTCTCCAGACCGGCGACGCCGATCAGGCTGTTGAGGTGGTAGCCCTTCTCATCCCCCTGCTTGTCGARCTGGTCCTGACTGACCGGCGCGAGATAGCCCAGCTCGTGCGCGGCCAGCGCGCCATGCGGGTACTCGCGGACGGCCTGCAGGTCGGCGGAGACACCGGGGAAGCGGTCGGGATGTTCGATGACGGCGAGGGCCTGCCGCGGACTGACGTCCTTGGCGACCGGTACCGGCTGGTAGGGCGATYCGTTCCAGCAGGGCGGCTTCACCTGGGCGCTACAGAACCGGATTCGCCGGGCGAGCTCGTCCGCGGGGGTGCCGATCACCGCGGCGAGGCGGGCGAGGACGGCCCTGCCCTGGTCGGCCTGCCGATCCGTGGTCGACCGGTTCACCGAGATGACCAGCGACGTAYGGTTTCGGACGAGGGCCTGCCCCTTGTCGTCAAGGATCATCCCCCGGGTCGCGGGCGTCACCACCTCGCGGACCCGGTTGGTCTCGGCAACCCGGCGGTAACGGTCACCGTCCAGGATCTGGAGCACCCACAGCCGCGCGCCGAGTGTGATGAGCAGGGAGACGACCAGCACGCGCAGCAGCAGGACGCGGACCCGCATCCGGTCGTTCACCGCGGCTCCCGCCGTCGACCGCCGGCCAGCCGCCGGGAGCCCGCGAGCAGCAACGGGAACAGGAACGGGGTGAGCAGGAGGGCGTAGACGCCGGCTACCAACGCCCGCAGCACAGCCTGACCTCCCGTCAACGCCGCCTCACCGAGGATCGAGGTGGTGGCGGCGTATCCKAGAGTGCCCAGCACACTCGCCCCACCGATCGCCGCCAGGGGAACCACCACCGACCGCTCCGCCGCATCCATCGCCAGTCCGACAGCGTAACCGATCAGACACAAAACGAGAGCAGTCTGACCGAGGACATGACTGGAGGACAGATCGGCCAGCAATCCCGCCACGAAGCCGGYGACCGCGCCGAGCAATGGCCCCTCGATCAGCGCGATCGCTGCCAACAGAACGAGCATKAGGTCAAGCCGGCCACCGGGCAGACCCAGCCGGGCGATCACGGAGACCTGGAGGATCAGGGCGACGGTCAGGAGCACGACCGCGGCCACGACGGCGCGCCCGCGCAGGGTCTCCTCAGGGCCGGCGATGCCCCACATCACGCTCAACCCGCTCCGCCCCCGACGCCGGATGCCGCCCCGGCCAATGATCCCCCCACCGGCGACCCAGCGGTGGGTGACAGCGGGGCCGGCGGAACGGACGCGGTCGGCGGAACGGACGCGGCCGGCTCGGTCGGCACCGGCCTGGGCGTCAGCACCCGGTCGCCGGGGTCGGCCGGTGGCTTGCCGACCACCACCCCGACCAGGTCCAGGGTGCCGACCGACGCGTACGGTTTGACCTCGGCGGTCCGCGACAGACCATCGACGTCAGTGACCTTGGTGACCATACCGATCGGGACGCCGGCGACGTAGTCGAGACTGCCGAAGGTGACCAGCCGATCACCTTTCTGCACCCGATATGAGGCGTCGTACAGCGTGAAGGTCAACGTGCCCGGTCCCTGCCCACCGGCCACGGCACCGAGCAGCTGGGTGCGTTCGAGCCGTGCTCCGATGTGACTACCCGGGTCGCAGGCCAGCCGGACGATTGCGGTGTGCTCGGTCACGCCGGACACCGTGCCGACCAGCCCGTCGGCATTGAGCACGGTCTTGTCGACCACSATGCCGTCGGCCCTGCCGGCGTTGATGGTGACGGTCCAGTCCGTCCCCGTCACGTCACCGACCGCAATCACCTTCGCCGGCACGATGGTGTACTGGCCCTTGTCCGCCAACAACCGGAGGTCGGCGAGTTCGGTCGACATCCGGCCGATCTCGGTGTCGTCGGCGATCTGGCGGCGCAGGCGGGCGTTCTCCTCCGCGAGTCGATCCGCCCGGTCGTGATAGCGGTTCGGATGCGTCAGGGAGGAGGCGGTCCGGCCAATCGGGCGGGTGACCGTCGTGACGCCGTTCTCGACCCCCCCGAAGATCGAGTGCAGAACCCCACGTGCTCCGGTGGCCGATCTCCCGGTCCGGTAGTCCAAGGTGATCAGAGTGAAGGCGATGATGAGCAGGGCGACGATCACCAGGCGAGATCGCCTCGTGCCACGGCCCACAACACCCTCCGAACACACTCTTACGCGATCCGGTGCCGCGTGGCGACGGCCACGCGGCACCAGGCACCGCTCCGGCTATATCCAATGGGAAGGGATCGGTCCAATGGGAAGGGATCGGCAAAGGCCCTGCGCAAGCGCCTAGCGCCGCGGCTCGGAGATCAGTACCTGCTGTAGGGCCTCGAACTCCTCCACACACTTGCCCGACCCCATTGCAACCGAATGCAGTGGATTCTCCGCGATGTGGATCGGCATGCCGGTCTCCTGCCGCAGCCGCTCGTCGAGACCGCGCAGCAGCGCCCCGCCGCCGGTGAGGACGATGCCGCGGTCCATGATGTCGCCGGAGAGCTCCGGCGGGCAGCGGTCGAGGGTCACCTTCACCGCGTCGATGACCGCGTTGACCGGATCCTCGATCGCCTTGCGGATCTCCTCCGCGGTCACCACGATCGTCTTCGGCAGTCCGGTGATCAGGTCACGCCCACGGATCTCGGCGCTGGGCTCGTCGGGAACCTTGTGCGCCGACCCGATCGCCATCTTGATCTCCTCGGCGGTGCGTTCGCCGAGCATCAGCGAGTACTCCTTCTTGACGTAGGAGATGATCGCGACGTCGAGTTCGTCCCCGGCGGTACGGATCGACTGGCTGGTGACGATGCCGCCCAGTGAGATCACGGCGACCTCGGTGGTACCCCCGCCGATGTCCACGACCATGTTGCCGGTCGGCTCGTGCACCGGCAGACCAGCGCCGATCGCCGCGGCCATCGGCTCCTCAATGATGTAGACCTTGCGGGCGCCGGCCTGATAGCCGGCGTCCTTCACGGCCCGCTGTTCCACGCCCGTGATGCCGGAGGGCACGCATACGACCAGCCTGGGCTTGGCGAAATGGCGCCGCCGGTGCACCTTCTGGATGAAGTAGCGCAGCATCCGCTCGGTCGTCTCGAAGTCGGCGATGACGCCGTCCTTCAGCGGCCGCACGGCCACCACGTTGCCGGGCGTCCGGCCGATCATCCGCTTGGCGTCGGTTCCGACGGCGAGGATGCCCGAGGTGGTGGTATTGATCGCGACCACGCTCGGTTCGTTGAGGACGATCCCGCGGCCACGCACGTACACCAGCGTGTTGGCGGTACCGAGGTCGACGGCCATGTCACGACCGAGGAACGACAGCGAACTGGACATCGTCGGGTACCGACCTTCCCGGGGGATGCGGTCCTGGCCGCCTCCGGCGCGACCGACAGGCACGGCCTACCGAGGAGCCGGAGAAGCGCGTGGAACACGTAMAGAGTTCGTAGATCGGACAAGACGACCCGGGCGCCCACCGGGAATTCGACCACGGCCACCGACCACGACCCTGTCGGTTACCGCGACCCACCGGACACGCTCCGGGCAAGTACTTGAAGGGTAGACCGACACCGGGCCCCTCGCCGCCCCGGTCGGTGATGGGCCGGTTTCGTGTCACCCTTGGGCCGGAACCGCCCTGCGCACACCCATGAGTCACGAGGGCGACACGCCCACGGTCCCGGCCCGGCCAGGCCAGGCCAGGCCACCCGAAATCCGACCGGAGGCGTCTCGATGCGTCTCGGGAACGCCCCGGTCGGTGTGAACGGCTACGCGGTCAGCTCAGGCCCGGGAAGAAGAGGTCGATCTCCCGCTTGGCAGACTCCGGCGAGTCCGAGCCGTGCACGAGGTTCTGGCCGATCTCCAGCGCGTAGTCCCCACGCAGCGAGCCGGGCGCGGCCTTGACCGGATCGGTTGCGCCGATCAGCCCACGCGACGCCTCCACCGCACGCGGCCCCTCGGCCACGAGGGCCACCAGCGGCCCGGAGGTGATGAAGTCGACCAGTTCACCGAAGAACGGCTTGCTGGCATGCTCTCCGTAGTGCGTCTCGGCGACGGACCGCTCCAACGTGCGCAGTTCGAGCGCCACCAGAGTGAGCCCCTTGCGCTCGAGCCGGCCGACGACCTCACCGACGAGGCCACGGCTGACGCCATCGGGCTTGACCAGGATGAGGGTGCGCTCGACGGACACGGTACTCCTTCTCGATCATCGACYTCGTCGTCCTCGACGAGGGACCCAAGGATCCCTCGCCAACTTACAGGGTGCCCACGTCCGCACCGTGACGGGACCGCGGCGTCCCGGGAACGCCCCGCAACCGCATCAGGAACGCGTCGGGAACATGTCGGAAAACCCAGGAGGACGTCACGGACGCAGCAACGCCCGGGCCCGACCCACGACGGAGGCCGAACCGGTGACCACCACGCCGGCGCCACCCAGATCGGCGTCCTCCTCGGCGAGGCGCACCCCGGCGTCGAGCGCGTCGTCCAACCGGGGTACGACCTCCACCCGGTCGGAGCCGAAGACACCCACGGCGACCGCGGCGAGACCGTCGACCGGCAGCCATCCGGGCCCAGCACCGGCGGTGACCACCACCGTGTTCAGGACCGGCTCCAGGACGGCCAGGAGCTCCGCTGCCTCCCGCTCGGCGGCACCGTCCCGCTCGGCGGCACCGTCCCGCTCGCCACCACCGTCCCGAGCGGCGGCACTCTCGACCTCGCGCTCGATGGCGATGACCCCGACAAGGACGTCGAAGGTGAACGCCTCGTCGAGCGCCGCGGCCAGCGCGCCCGCCGCCACAGGCGAGCCGGCCACGTCAAGAATGATCGTCGGGGACCGGCGGACGACCTCCAGCCGGCCCCGGGAGTCCACCTCGGCAAAACCGGCGCGGACCGCATCGACGTCGAGTTGGTTGCGCCCGCCGCCGAGGAACGCCTCGACCGCGGCCAGCGCGACCGCCGCGTTATGGGCCTGATGCGCGCCGTGCAGCGGCAGGAAGATCTCCTCGTAGGTGCCGCCCAGCCCCTTCAGCGTGATCATCTGCCCCCCGACGGCCACCTGCCGGCCGAGTACACCGAACTCCAGCCCCTCCCGGGCGACCATCGCCCCGGTCTCGGCGGCGCGCCGCAGCAGCGCCTGCGCGGCGGGCAGGACCTGCTGGGCCAGCACGACCAGGGTGTCGGCGCGGATGACTCCCGCCGTCCGCGTGGTGATCCGGTCCAGGCCCGCCGCCGGCTCCCACTCGCCCACCGCCACGGGGGTGACGACCGACACCGGCGCGTCGAGCAGTGCGCTCAGCTCGCCGGCGTCGTCCCAGCCGGACTCGATCACGGCGAGGTCGGCGGGGGCGTCGGCGAAGGCGGCGAAGGCCACGGCGGCAAGCAGCTCGAAGGCGCTCAGCCGGCCGTCATCCTCGATCAGCGGCAGGTACGGCGCGATATCGGCGTAGGCGCGGCCGAGGACGTCGGAATCGATCGTGGCGTCGGCCAACCCCACCCGCTGCTCGGCCCCGAGCCAGCCCGGCGAACTCAACGATCCCGCGCGGATGCCGAACGAGTGCAGCAGTGCGGTGATCGCGGACACCGTGGAGCTCTTCCCCACCGAACCGGTCACCACGATGCTCGGAAGGGCCCGCTGCGGCTGGCCGAGCAGATCCAGCAGACGGCGCAGCCGGTCGAAGCCCGGCCGGGCGCGGATGTCGCGGCGTTGGGAGTACTCGGCCGCGAACGCGCGTGGACCCTCCCGCTCGTGATCAGGAGCATGGGTGGTTCCGGCGGTCCCGGCAGCGCCTGTCACATCCCCGATGGTACGGCCCGATGGGACGGGTCCACCGGGTTCACTCCCGCCTACGCAGGTGCCCACGCCGGTACCCGCGCTCCCCCGCAAAGGACGCGTCCGGCGCACCTGTCCGCGGACTACTGTCGACCCCAGGTCGAAGGAGGGCGAAACCAGCCGGTGAAGTGGAACCAGCCTGTGAAGTGGACGTACGAGTCGGCGTGGGCCGCCCTGAACAACACGGTGGATCTCGAAAAGCAGACGATGCCGGCGGGTCGGCCGGTGCCGAGCCTTGACCGGATGCGGGAGCTGGCGGGCCGGCTCGGGGATCCGCACCGGGCGGTTCCGCTGATCCACCTGACCGGCACGAACGGCAAGACCTCGACGGCGCGGATCATCTCGGCGCTGCTGGGCGCGGCGGGGCTGCGGGTGGGGCTGTACACCAGTCCGCATCTGGAGCGGGTGAACGAGCGTCTGGTCGTCGACGGCCGACCGATCGGCGACGAGGAGTTCGGACGCTGCGTGGGCACCGTCCTGGACGCGRCCGCCCCGATGAGTGGACGGCCCACCTTCTTYGAGCTGCTGACGGCCACCGCCTTCCGATGGTTCGCCGACCTGGCCGTCGACGTCGCCGTGGTCGAAGTGGGCCTGCTCGGTCGCTGGGACGCCACGAACATCGCCGACGGGCGGGTCGCGGTCGTCACCAGCATCGGCGCTGATCATCTGGACTACGCCGGGAGTATGGCGGGCGTGGCCCGCGAGAAGGCCGGGATCGTCAAGCCCGGCAGTCACCTGGTGCTCGGCGAGGTGGACCCCCGCTTCGACGACATCTTCGCCCGGACCCCGGCCACGGACGTCCTGCGGCTGGGTCGGGACTTCGCCGCGGTCRCCGGCCACCCGGACGCGGCGGGTCGACGGGGCGGTTTCCGCACCCCGCAGGCGCGCTACGACGACGTGCGACTGTCCCTGCACGGTTCCTATCAGGATGCCAACGCGGCGTGCGCCCTGGCCGCCGTGGAGACCTTCGTCGGTCATTCCCTCCCCGACGTCGTGGTCCGGACCGGTCTCGGGGGCGTCCGGGCGCCGGGACGCCTGGAAATCGTGCGCGCACAGCCGCTGTGCGTGCTTGACGGGGCGCACAACCCGGCAGCGGGCGCGGCGCTCGCCCGGTCCCTGCGTGAGGAGTTCCCCGGGCGAGAGTGGACCGTCGTCTACGGGGCGCTGCGCGGTCACGACTACGAGGGGACTCTCGCGGAACTGCGCCACCAACCGATCAGCTCGCTGATCGCCTGCGAACCGGCGTCACCGCGGGCCATCCGCGCCGAGCACCTGGTCTGCGCGGCGCGGGCGCGGGCGATGCCGGCCCACGCCGCATCCGACGTCGGCTGCGCCGTCCGCCACGCCCTGCGGGACGCGGCGGGGCCGGGTGGGGCGATCCTGGTGACCGGGTCCTTCTACCATCTGGCTGAGGCCCGCCGGACCCTGACCGCGCTGGACCCGACGCACGGAATGCACTGAGTGACCCGACGCGCGGGCCGCGCCGAGTCGCACGGGACACGCCGAGTGGGCGCCGGGTAGGCGCCGTCAGGCCGACTTCTCCTGGCGGGGAGCCCGCTTGGACACGACGTCGCGCGGGACCAGCGTCGGATTGACGTGCTCCAGCACGACCTCGCGGGTGACGACGACCCGGGCCACATCCTTGCGGCTCGGGATGTCGTACATCACCGAGAGCAGGACCTCTTCCATGATTGCCCGCAGCCCACGAGCACCGGTCCCACGCAGGATCGCCTGGTCCGCGATGGCCTCGAGCGCGTCCGAGGTGAAGTCGAGGTCGACGCTGTCCAGCTCGAACAGCCGCTTGTACTGGCGGACGAGGGCGTTCTTCGGCTCGGTGAGGATGCGGATCAGCGCCTCACGATCCAGGTTGGACACGCTGGTGATCACCGGGAGCCGGCCGATGAACTCCGGAATCATGCCGTACTTCAGCAGGTCCTCGGGCATGATGTCGCCGAAGACATCGGATCCGTCCGGGTCGTCCTTGCCGTRCAGTACGGCGCGGAAMCCCAGYGACTTCTTGCCGATCCTCGACTCGATGATCCGGTCGAGCCCGGCGAACGCCCCGCCCACGATGAACAGCACGTTCGTCGTGTCGATCTGGATGAACTCCTGATGCGGGTGCTTGCGCCCGCCCTGTGGCGGCACGCTGGCCGTGGTGCCTTCGAGGATCTTCAACAGGGCCTGTTGCACGCCCTCACCGGACACGTCCCGCGTGATGCTCGGGTTCTCCGACTTCCGGGCGATCTTGTCGACCTCGTCGATGTAGATAATCCCGGTCTCGGCCTTTTTGACGTCATAGTCGGCGGCCTGAATGAGTTTGAGCAGAATGTTCTCGACGTCTTCCCCGACGTAGCCCGCCTCGGTCAGCGCGGTGGCGTCGGCGATGGCAAACGGGACGTTGAGCATTCGCGCGAGAGTCTGGGCGAGCAGCGTCTTGCCGCAGCCCGTCGGCCCGAGCAGCAGGATGTTGCTCTTCGCGAGCTCGACCTCGCCCTTGCTCCCGTCACCGCTGGATCCGCCCGCCTGGACCCGCTTGTAGTGGTTGTAGACCGCGACGGAGAGGGTCTTCTTCGCCGTCTCCTGCCCCACCACGTAACTGTCGAGGAACTCGTAGATCTCGCGCGGCTTGGGCAGTTCGTCCCATTTGAGCTCGGAGGATTCGGACAGCTCCTCCTCGATGATCTCGTTGCAGAGATCGATGCACTCGTCGCAGATATAGACGCCAGGGCCGGCGATGAGCTTCTTCACCTGCTTCTGCGACTTACCGCAGAACGAGCACTTGAGCAGGTCACCGCCATCACCGATGCGTGCCACCGAGGACTCAGTCCCTTCGTCCAGACGATGGTGTCGCCTGCATGTCAGGGGCGGTTGACACCGCCCAGTCGTCGCGTGTCTGCCTGCAACCATCCCCGTGGGGACGGTACCCCGCCGARCCGTCCGGTGAGAGCCCAATCGCTCGGCTCATACCGGTCAGCCTACGGTCACCTTGGCCGCCCTCGCCCGTCCACGCAGTCCCATTAGGCCATCGCGTCACGGACGAGAACCGCTGACCGGGTTTCACCGCATCGGCGCGTCGGGTGTGGTAGCGGCCGACGGCCGACGACCGCGGGCCGGCCTCACGAGACGTCACGCCTCGCGAGGCTCCGACCGCGGGCTCGGACCGCCGGCCCGGCACCTCAGCGAGCGGTGGCGAGCCGGGAGGACTTCCGGGTCTTGATGACCTCGTCGATCAGGCCGTACTCCTTGGCCTCGTCGGCACTGAAGATCTTGTCACGCTCGATGTCCTTGCGGATGTCCTCTTCCTTCTTGCCGGTGTGGACGGCGAGCATCCGCTCCAGCAGAGACCGCATCCGCAGGATCTCCCGCGCCTGGATCTCGATGTCGCTCGACTGGCCCTCGCCCTGCGCCGACGGCTGGTGGATGAGGATCCGGCTGTTCTCCAGCGCGAACCGCTTCCCCGGCGTGCCCGCCGCCAGCAGCACCGCCGCCGCCGACGCCGCCTGACCCATGCAGATCGTCGAGATGTCCGGCCGCACGAACTGCATCGTGTCGTAGATCGCCGTCAACGACGTGAACGACCCACCCGGCGAGTTGATGTAGATCGAGATGTCCCGGTCGGGATCCTCGGACTCCAGGAACAGCAGCTGCGCCATCACGTCGTTCGCCGACACATCATCGATCTGCACACCGAGAAAGACGATCCGCTCCTTGAGCAGCTTCGAATACGGATCCATGCCGTACTCGCCGCGGGAGGTCTTCTCGATGATGTTCGGCAGGACGTAGCGGCCCTGCGGCTGGGCGGCTGCCTGGCGGGCCTGCTCGTGCCGCATTTGCTGGTACAGCTTGTCGTGGAACATGGTGGCTGCCTCCGGGACGGATGACGACGGTTCGATCCGGTGAGCGGGGGCTCCGCTCAGCTCACCGGGCCTTCGCTGGGAACCTGGCGGGCCTGCTGGACGACGTGGTCGACGAAGCCGTAGTCCTTGGCCTCCTCGGCTGTGAACCACCGGTCCCGGTCGGAGTCGCGCTCGATCTGCTCGATCGGCTGACCGGTGTGGAAGGCGATGCGCTCCTGCATCATCCGCTTGGTGTACAGCATCTGCTCCGCCTGGATGGCGATGTCGGAGGCGGTGCCCCCGATACCACCGGACGGCTGGTGCATCATGATCCGCGCGTGCGGCAGGGAGTAGCGCTTGCCCGACGCACCGGCGCAGAGCAGGAACTGCCCCATCGACGCGGCGAGACCGAGCGAGACGGTCGCGACATCATTCTCGACGAACTGCATGGTGTCGTAGATCGCCATACCGGCGCTCACCGACCCACCCGGCGAGTTGATATAGAGGAAAATGTCGCGGGTCGGATCCTCCGCGTTGAGCAGCAGGAGTTGCGCGCAGATCGCGTTGGCGATCGAGTCCTCGACGACCGAGCCGAGGAAGACGATGCGGTTGGCCAACAGACGGTTGAACACCTGGTCGTCGAACGCGGGTCCACCCTGACCGGGTGCACGAAGGTCCGGACCCGGAACCGGCAGGCGCGGGGCTGCGATGTTACTCACGGTCAGCTCCTCGACTTCCTCACATGGGACGGCTGATTGACCGGCTCGACACTATCTGTGACACGCCCCAGTTCCCGCCCTTCCCGCCCGATGTTCGCGCTGGGCGTGAGGACGGGCCAGCCCGGCCAGCCCGGGGCCGGTGGGCGCTCATGGCCAGCCGGGTGCGGGCTGGTTCGGCGCGGCGCCGTCCGGTCACGGAAGGCGGCGATGATGAGACGAACAGCGGGGCCGGCCACGGTTCCAGGTGGGAACGGTGACCAACCCCCACGGTTCGCCTGTTATGACCCGATGGTTGCTTCGGGAGGAACGCGACCGCGCCAGCGGCGAGGCGCTGATCAGCCGTTGCCGTCGGTCTCCGCCTCGACCGGCTCGACCGGCTCGACCGTGGCGTCCCCGTCCCCGGGGGCGACGGCCTCCGCCGCGACGGTGACATCGCGGTCATGATCGGCGTCGGCATMGGTGTCCGGCTGCGAACGGGCTGGCAAAGCGAGCTCGACGGGGGTCCCCGCACCGTCGACGACCTTGGCGTTCTCCAGCAACAGGAAGAGCGCCTTGGTCCGCAGGACGTCGGCCATCAGGGCCGTGAGACCCTCGCCCTGCGCAAGCTGCTGAGCGTAGACGTCCGGCTRCACCCCGGAGCGCTGAGCGCGCAGGATGAGCTGCTCCATCAGCTCGCCCTGGTCGATCCCGATCGACTCGGCATCGATCACCGCGTCCAGGATGAACTGGGAGCGGATCGCCTTGCCGGCGGACTCGCGGACCTCCGCGTCGAACTCCTCCTCGGTCTGGCCGAGGGTCTCCAGGTAGGACGGGCGGTCCGTGCCGATGTACTCCAGCTCGCGGGAGAGGCGGTGCTCACGGGCCTCGATCTCGCCGGCGAGCAGCGAGCCGGGCACCGGCACCTCCACCCGCTCCAGGAGGCTTTCCAGCAACTTCTCCCGGGCCTGGCCGACCTGTTCGGTGCGGCGCGACTGCTCCAGGCGCGTCCGGATGTCCGCGCGCAGCTCGTCGAGGGTGTCGAACTCGCTGGCGGTGGTCGCGAAGTCGTCGTCCAGGGCCGGGAGCTCCTTCTCCTTGACCCCGCGGACCGTCGCCGTCACCTGGGCGGGCTGACCKGCTTGCTCACCGGAGAGCAGCTCCGTGGTGAAGGTGCGGGTCTCGCCGTCCGTGGCGCCGATGATCGCGTCGTCGAGACCCTCGACCAGGTTGCCGCTACCGACCTCGTAGGACAGCCCGGTCGCCTCGGCACCATCGATCGGCGTGCCGTCCGCCTCGGCGGACAGGTCGAGCGAGACGTAGTCACCCGCCTGCACGGCCCGCTCCACCGGCGTGAGCACCGCGAAACGATCACGCAGCGCGCCGAGCTGCTCCTCGACCTGCTCGTCGGTGACCTCGACGGCGTCAACGGTGATCTCAAGCTCCGAGAACTCCGGCAGAGTCACCTCGGGCCGGACATCCACCTCGGCGGTGAAGACGAGCTGGCCGCCGTCGGCGAACTCGGTGATGTCCACCTCGGGCCGGGACAGCACATCGACCTCCTCGGCCTGCACGGCCTCGGAGTAGAGCTGCGGCAGCGCCTCCTGGACGGCCTCGTCCAGGATGACACCCCGGCCTAGCCGCTGGTCCAGGATGCGCGGCGGGACCTTGCCCGGCCGGAAGCCCGAGACCCGGACCTGGCGGGCAAGCTTGCGATATGTGGCCTCGAGCGAGGGCTTGAGCTCGTCGAAGGGCACCTCGACAGTGAGCTTGACCCGGGTCGGGCTGAGGGTCTCCTTGGTGGCCTTCACGGCGCGGCGGTCTCCTGGTACGACGTTGGACAGGGGGTGACACGCCGAGGGTATCGGTCGGGGCGGGGAGACTCGAACTCCCGATCTCCTGCACCCAAAGCAGGCGCGCTAGCCACTACGCTACGCCCCGAGGCGTCGCCTGCTCATTCTACGGGGTAAGCTCGCATCGATCACCTCGCGGGTGTAGCTCAATGGCAGAGCCCCAGCCTTCCAAGCTGGCCATGCCGGTTCGATCCCGGTCACCCGCTCCACTCTGGGTCAACCGTGTCCGCGCGGAGGCGGACCTTGTCGTTCCGCCATGTCCACCGGGCGGGCCGAACCCCCCGAACCCCCCACGTACCGAACAGACCCGGCT
>NZ_MOMD01000079.1:0-19045 GCF_001983015.1 Frankia sp. CcI156 | reverse complement strand
ATGAACTAGTGGGCATGAAGGTCGGTGTGAATCAGCCGGTTCCCGGCCACGGCGTCGACTACAGCGCCCGCGTGGACGGCCGCGGTGGCTACGTCCCAATCGGGGAAAACTCTAGCTGGAAGCGTTTACTTGGGGACCCGGCTGCCCTTGTTCTCGTCGCCGTCCTTGCCGCTTGCCGAGCAGTTGCCCTCGTGAGAAACCCAGGTCGCTCTGAATGGCCGGCGTCGCCACGGTCACGACGCTGCCGTCCTGAACGATCATCAGCTGGAAGATGCGGCGGCGGTGGAAGGCGTGGCTCTCGTGGCTACTGAGCCCGCTGGCGGGCCCGCCGGACCGGCTGAGGGCTCTTCGCTGGTCCGGCCAGATGCCCCTCGATCAAGCGGTTCATCGCCCGCAGGAAGACCTCCCGCTCCTTGGTGGGAAGCGCCGCCAACGCCTCCTCATGGACCCGATCGACGATCTCCTGGCTCCGCGCGGCGATCCGCGCGCCCGCCTCGGTGACCGCGATGATCCGAGCCCGCCGGTCCCTGGCGGAGGGCCGACGTTCGGCGAGGCCGGCCTTCTCCAAGGCGTCCACGGTGACCACCATCGTTGTCTTGTCCATGTCGCCGATCTCGGCGAGCTGGATCTGGGTGCGCTCCTCCTCCAGGGCATGCACCAGCACGCAGTGCATGCGTGCGGTGAGACCGATCTCGGCGAGCGCGGCCGCCATCCGGGTCCGCAGGRCATGACTGGCGTGGTCCAGCAGGAACGACAAGTCTGGTCCGGCGCGGGAGGGTGYCATGGCGGTCATGCCCGCAGCCTAACGACTAGGTCCGTCGCGGATTATCCGTAAGCTTGCTGTCGAGTGGTTGGGGTGACCCAGCCGGCCCGGCTGACCGCGTAGACGGCATGGGCCTCGTCGTGGAGGAACTCGCTGCGGACGTATGCCATGCCGAGGCGTTCGGCGACCCGGACAGACGCGGCGTTGGCCGGGACGATGACCGAGACGACCTCGGTGAGGTCGGGGCGCTGGGCGAACACCCAGGTCAGTGCCGCGGTGGCGGCCTCGGTGGCATAGCCGCGCCCCCAGCGGTCCCGGCGCAGGAACCAGACGGCCTCGATGCCCGGCCAGCCGGGTTCGGTCCACAGCCCCGCCTGGCCGACGAGCTGCCCGCTCGCCTTCTCGACAACCGACCACGGACCTACGCCGGTCAGCACCCAGCAGCCCATGCAGCCGGCCAGGGCATGCCAGACGCCGTCCGGGTCGGTCGGCCGGTGGAAGTAGCGGGTGAACTCGGGATCGGRCCAGATCTCGGTGTAGCCGGCGACGTCGTCGTTGTGGATGGGCCGCAGGACGAGCCGGTCCGTCGTGAGAAGGGGAATGATCGTGGTCAGACTCATCGTGTCCGGTAGTTTGCCGGAAGCGTGCGGCACGCCGCGAGAAAGGCGGCGACCGTGGGTTGTGAGGCGGACCGTGGGTTGTGAGGCGGACCGTGGGACCCGCGCGCGAGCCACCGGCTGGATAGCCACGGGTCGTGGCTCTGTTCTGTCTGCTGCACGGAGCCTGGCACGACGCCACGTGCTGGGAGCCCCTCGGAGCGCAACTGCGGGCGCGGGGACATCGGGTGGTGGCACCGGATCTGCCGTTGCACAACCCGGCCACGACGTACGAGGAACGCATCCGCCCGGCGCTCGCCGCCCTCGATGTGGCCATCGTGGCCGCCGGACCCGGGGCGCTCGCGGTACGCCTCTGCCCGCGGCCTGTGCCCCGCGGCCCAGTTCGCCCGGGACGGGTCAGACCATCGCCGGTCGTGTGGACGGCGGCGCCAGGGGCATTCCCCCAGCACAGGCCGGTCGTCGGCCAGGTCCKGGACGAACGGCCCTCGTTCCATCGCCCCTCGGAACGAAGGTCGAGGAGCGGCAGGCCGCCAATGATATCGAACCGCCGAGGGTATCGAGATCGAAGGAGATCACGATGATGATCTGGGATGGGCACACCTGGGGCTGGGGCGGCTGGCTGCTGATGTCGTTCAGCATGGTCGTCTTCTGGGGGCTGGTGATCGGGGTACTGGTTGCTCTCCTGCGCGCGGGCCGCGGCGGCGGGCCGGGTAGGTCGGCCGAACCGCCCGGAGTGGAACGGCCCGGTACCGAACGGCCCGGCGAGCGGTCGGCCGAGCGGATCCTCGCCGAGCGTTACGCCCGCGGTGAGATCGATGAGGCGGAGTACCACCGCCGCCTGGACGTGTTGCGTGAACGGCCCGGCCCGACGGATCTCACCAGGGCTGGCTGACCGTCGGCTGACCGGCGAGATCGGAGAGGGACCGACGGGATCGGGGGAGGGAAGGCGTCGATGAGCCTGAGCAGGCGGCTGGCGTTGGTGTTCCGGGCCAAGGCCAGCAGGATGTTGGACCGCGCCGAGGATCCGCGTGAGGTTCTCGACTATTCCTACGCTCGGCAGCTCGAGCTGCTGGCGCAGGTCCGCCGCGGGGTCGCGGACGTCGCTACCAGCCGGAAGCGGCTGGAGCTCCAGGTCGAACAGCTACGGGCGGCCGCCGAGCGGCTGTCCGGACAGGCCCGCCAAGCGGTCGCCGCGGGCCGCGACGACCTGGCCAGGGAGGCCCTCGGTCGCCGGGCCGGGGTGGCCGCGCAGTTGGAGGATCTGCGGGAGCAGCATGCGTCGCTGCGAGCGGAGGAGGACCGGTTGACGCTGGCGGCGCGGCGGCTGGCGGCCCAGCTCGAGGCGTTCCGGACCAGGAAGGAGACCGTGAAGGYGACGTACACCGCGGCGGAGGCGCAGACGAAGATCGGCGAGGCGCTGGCGGGGGTCTCCGAGGAGATGGGCGACGTCGGCCTGGCAATCCAGCGGGCCGAGGACAGGACCGAGCAGATGCAGGCCAGGGCCGGCGCGATCGACGAACTACTCGCCTCCGGCGCCTTGGAGACGGCGGCCGGTGGCCCGCGCGGCGACATCCAGGCCGAGCTGGACCGGCTGTCCGCGACCGCCGACATCGATCAGGATCTGGCCGAGATCAAAAGCGCCATGCCCGCGCGGGCGATTGGCGGCCGCCCGCCGGCCGACGCCGCTCGACCGGAGGAGCGGCCGTGATCGTGCGCATTCTGGGTGAGGGCCAGTTCGACCTGCCCGCAACCGACCTGGAGGCCCTCAACGAGCTGGATGACGTGCTGCTGACGGCCGTCGAGGCCGGTGACGAGCCGGCATTCCAGGAAGCCTTGACGAGGCTGCTCGAACGGGTCCGGACCCGCGGCCGCGCGGTGCCGGCGGACCAGCTGGAGCCATCGGAGCTGGTGCTGCCGCGCGCCGACACCGGGCTGGCGGAGGTCCGYGGACTGCTCGGCGACGAAGGCCTGATTCCCGGCTCCTGATTTCTGGCGGCCGAGCCCCGACCGACGAGGTGACGATGGTGAGGTGACGATGGTGATGACGCGTGTGCCGCGGCGGTTCGCCCTGGACCGGGGACTGTCGGCCCGGATGGTGCTGACCGTCTTCCTGCTCGGGTTGGTCTACGTCGCCTTCATCGCCGTCCTGATCGCCGTCGGAGTGTCACCGGTCCTGGTCGTCGCGATCGCCGGCGGGCTGCTCGCCGCCCAGTACTGGTTCTCGGACCGCATCGCGCTGTACGCGACCGGTGGGCGCATCGTCAGCCCGGCGCAGGAGCCGCGGCTGCACGGCGTCGTGGATCGGCTCTGCGCGCTGTCCGACCTACCGAAGCCCGTGGTGGCGGTCGCGGACACCGACCTGCCGAACGCGTTCGCCACCGGCCGGACCCCGAAACGCGCCGTCGTCTGCGTGACGACCGGGCTGCTGCGCAGGCTGGAGGTCGACGAGCTGGAGGGGGTGCTGTCCCACGAGCTGTCCCACGTCGCGCACCGGGACGTGGCCGTCATGACCGTCGCGTCGTTTCTCGGGGTGCTCGCCGGTCTGGTCACCCGATTCGGTCTCTACTCCGGGATGGCCGGCGGCTTCGGCCGGTCCGACGGCGGTGACGGCGGTGACGGCGGTGACGATGACGAGGACAGCGGCGCCCTCGTCGTGCTCGTCGTTGTGGTCGTCTCCGCCGCCGTCTACGCGCTGTCGTTCCTGCTGACCAGGGCGCTGTCGCGGTACCGGGAGCTCGCCGCCGACCGGTCCGGGGCGATCCTCACCGGCCAGCCGGCCGCGCTCGCCGCCGCGCTCACCAAGGTCACCGGCGAGATCTCCCGGATCCCGACCCGCGACCTGCGGGCCGCCGAACCGTTCAACGCCTTCTTCTTCGCTCCCGCGCTGGCGAACGGCGTCAGCCTGTCCTCGTTGTTCTCGACCCATCCGCCGCTGGATGCCCGCCTGGCCCAGCTTGCCCGGCTGGCCGCCCAGTTCGGTGAGCCCGCCCAGTTCGGTGAGCCCGCCCAGTTCGGTGAGCCCGGGTAGTTCGGTGAGCCCGGGTAGTTCGGTGACCCGGGTAGAAAGCAGGCCGGATCATGCGGATCCTCGACGTGCTTCTCGGCCGGACCCGGCCCGTCCCGCCGGACCTCGACCGGCTGTTCACGCTCCCAGCCGCCGCCGTCATCCTGCAGGCCGCCAGCTCATGGCGACCGACCGGGGTCGGAGCGGTCTGTGTCAAACCCGCGTCAGGCGGCGCGTTCACCGGGGTAGCGCAGGAGATCGACYGGCTGCTGAGCATGGACGGCGGCCGGTACGAGCGGCGCACGGACAGCTTCGGGTACAGCTGGYTGCTGCGACGGACCGGCGAGCAGGACCTCGCTGGCCTGGTCACCGACCTGCACGCGGCGAATGCCACGGTGCGCGACGCCGGCTTCGGCCCGGCACTGCTGTGCACCGTCGTCGGGTTCACCGACGGCAGCAGGCCGATGGGGCTGATCTACCTCTACAAACGCGGCACCTGGTACCCGTTCGTGCCGGCCGGTGACCAGCGTCGGGACAATCCGGCCGAGCTGGAGGTACGGGAGATGCTGGCGGGTGAGCTCCCGATCGAACCGGACCTGTCCCGTTGGTTTCCCCTGTGGGGAGCGCCCGGCATCGACGCGCCGGGTCGCGACCCCGACACGCACGGGTGACCTCGTCGGCTTTTCGTCCGGTCAGGATCGGTGCGCATAGGCTGCCTGCGCGTGTTCAAAGCGGTGCTCGGTGGTGTGGGCGGTGTCGGCGGCGGCGGCGGCCGTGGCCAGGACGAGCGCGGCGAGGGCAACGGCCAGGGCGGGGCGTGGTTTGGGAGGCGGGTCCAGCAGCGCCCGCGCCCGGTGGGTGAGGTCGGTGTGCACGGCGCCGAGTGCCGAGGTCGGAGTGGTCGGCATGCCGGTGCGGGCGAGGCCGGCGCGGGCCAAGGCCCGGGCGACCACAGCGCGATCTTCGGTGACAGCGGCGGCGTCTTCGTCGGCCCAGCGTTCGACGGCGAGGCGCACGGCGGCGGCGGGTGTCCGCAGCAGCGGGTTGGCGGCGGCGGCGAGGTCGGCGAGCTGGGTGTAGGCGTGGTGGCGGTGATGCAGGTGGGAGCGTTCATGGGCGAGTAGCACGCGGCGTTCGTCGGCGGGCAGCGCGCGCAGCATGGCGGTGGACACCACGATCCGGCCGGTCAGTCCGGGCAGCGTGTAGGCGTCGGGGTGGTCGTCCTCGACGATGACGAGGCCGGTAGGCGACGGTCCGAGCCGCCGGCAGGTGAGTTCCGCGGCGGCGAGGTCCTGGCCGAGGGCGGCGGCGCGCCGGGCGGCGGCGGCGAGCAGCCCGACGACGACGGCGGCCGGCACCAGCCCGGCCGCGGCGGGTAGCGGGTCGTGGCCGCGGATCATGGTGGCCGACCAGTGCCCGACCGCGGTGAGCAGGGGCAGCTGGGCGAGCAGGGTGAAGGCGGCGACGGCCAGGACGAATCCGGTGGCCAACGCGGTGACCAGACAGGCCAGGGTCAGCAGCCGGGTGGCGGCGGCGGGCGGCAACCGCCGGCCGAGCCAGCCGCCGCTGACGGCCAGCAGCAGGTTCGTGGCCAACGGGATCAGCGCGACGGCCGTCATAGCCCCTGCCCGCCGTCCGTCTCTGACCGCGGGTGGTGGCTGGCGAGGATGTCGGCGAGGAGTTGTTCGTCTTCGGGACGCAGATCCGCGACGAAGCGGGCCAGGGCTTCAGCCCGGTTGGCGCCAGCGCCGAGCAGGCGGGTCATCTGGCGGGCGGTGAGTGCGGCGTCGAGGGTTTCCGGTTCGGCGGCCAGCGTGTAGGCGTAGGAGCGGCCGGCGGGCTGCCGGGTGAGTGCGCCCTTGTCGTGCAGCCGGGCCAGCGTGGTCATCACGGTGGTGTAGGCCAGCGGCTCGCCGAGTTCGGCGAGCGTCTCGGTCGGGGTGAGCGGCCGGCCGGCCGCCGCGATCGCGGCGAGCACCTCTCGTTCGAGCGCTCCCGGCTCCCGCCGCTTCGCCATCCGTTGCCCTCCTCGCGGCTGTCGCTTGCGACCACTCACTACTATCGCGTTGATAGTACGAACGGTCGAGTGGTACAGGCCTGCCCTGGCCCGCTGCCGACCATCCGCGTAGCGGGCCTCTCGGTGGCACTGGATCGGTCTCCACCCGGCCCGGCCCTTGCCGCCTGCCGCGCACCCGCGCGTCTACTATTCATCGAGTAGTAGATATCTTGAGGGAGGGACGTATGGCGGCTGGCGTACCGGCGGTGGAGGCCACCGGCCTGGTGAAACGCTTCGGCGGTCTCACTGCGGTGGATCATGTTGATCTGCGGGTGGACGTCGGGGAGGTCTACGGCATCCTCGGCCCGAACGGTGCCGGGAAGACGACGTTCCTGCGGATGCTGTTCGGGTTGATCCGCCCGGACGCCGGGGTGTTGCGGYTGTTCGGTCGCAGTTGGGCCCAGGCCGGCCCRGCGACATTGGACGGGGTCGCGGGGTTCATCGAGAGCCCCCGTTTCTATCCATATCTGTCCGGCCGGAGGAACCTGGAGCTGCTGGCCGGACTCGACGGCGGTGACGCCGACAGCCGGATCGACAGGGTCCTCGACCTGGTGGATCTTGCCGACCGGGCCGGGGACAAGGTCGGCGGCTACTCGTTCGGGATGCGTCAACGGCTCGGGGTGGCCGCCTCGCTGCTACGCGACCCGCGGCTGCTGGTGCTGGACGAGCCGGCCAACGGCCTGGACCCGGCCGGTATCCGCGACATGCGGGCCCTGGTCAAACGGCTCGCCGCGGGTGGGCTGACCGTGCTGCTCAGCAGCCACAACATGAACGAGGTCGAGGAGATCTGCGACAACGTCACGATCATGCGCACCGGCCGGGTGGTCTACCACGGCTCGATCGGCCAGCTGCGGGCCCAGGCGCCGGACCCGTCCCACCGGCTGGCGACCAGCGACGACGACCGGGCGCTGGAGCTGGCCGCCGACCATCCCGGCGTAGCCGTGTCGACTCACCCGGACGGCGGGCTGGCGCTGACCGCCCAGCCCGCGGCCGCGGACGCCTACATCATCGCTCTCGGCCGGGACGGTGTGGCCGTACGGACCCTCGGACTGGAGATCGCGCCACTGGAGTCGCTGTTCTTCATGTTCACCGAACCCGACCGGACCGCCGCCGACCTGCCAACCCAGCAGCACGCCCGCCTCGGAGCGACCCGGTGACCACGACAAGCACAGCCTCCGCGACGACCACCACGCCCCCGGCGACGGTCGGGGCACGTCCGGCCGGCCGCGGCCGGGTGAYGAGCGCCTACCGGTGGGAGGTCACCAAGCTTGCCGCCCAGGCCCGCACCCGCGCGACGCTCGCCGTCTGCCTGCTCGCCCCGTGCGTGTTCGTCGTGCTGCTCGACCGCCAGGACCGTGTCCCGAAGGACACCCTGTACGGCCGGTGGGTGCACGCCAGCGGCTTCGCGACCCCGCTGCTCATCCTCGGCTTCGCCGCCCAATGGGTGTTCCCGCTGCTGACCAGCCTGGTGGCCGGGGACATCTTCGCCAGCGAGGACCAGCACGGCACCTGGAAGACGATCCTGACCCGCTCGCACAGCCGCACCCAGATCTTCTGGGCCAAGACGTTGGCCGCGGCGACGTTCGCGGTCCTTGTCCTCGCCGTTCTGGCGGCCAGCTGCCTGGCCGCCGGCGTCCTGCTCGTCGGTCACCAGCCGCTGGAAAGCCTCTCGGGCACCCTGCTGCCGCCCGGCCGGACCGCCGGGCTGGTGCTGGCCGCGTGGGCGACCGCGCTGCTGCCGCTACTCGGCTTCACCGCCCTCGGGATCATGCTGTCGGTGCTCACCCGCAGCAGCCCCGCCGGGATCGTCGGCCCGATCATCCTCGGGCTGCTCATGCAGCTCTACTCGTTCCTCAACGGCGCCGACGCGATCCGCCACCTGCTGCTGGTCACCCCGTTCGACGCCTGGCACGGCCTGCTGGCGGCGCACCCGTACTACGGGCCCCTGGGTCAGGGTGCGCTGGTCAGCGTCGGCTACATCGCGATCTGCCTGGCGGTCGCCTACACGGCGCTGCGTCGGCGCGACATCACCGGAGGCTGACCCCGATGCGACGACCCGCCCTCGTCCGACCTGCCCTCGTCCGACTGACCCGGGCGACGTCCGCCGTCAGCGCCGCGACCGCCCTGGCCGTCGCCCTGGCCGTCGCCCTGGCCGTCGCCCTGGCCGGTTGTGCCACCGACTTCACCCGGCCCCGCGTCGAAAACTCCCTCGGTCCCGTCTTCGCCAACCTCTACACCCACCAGCAGGCCCTGCTCGGTCACCCCGGCCTTACCCCGGCCGCCGTCGCCGCCAAGGCCAGTTGCGACAAAGGCGGCCCCCAGGTACCGGACCGGGGCGCCGGCAGCGACTGGATCTGCCAGCTCCGCTGGACCGACAGCGCCGGAAAGCCCCAGAACGGCAAGTTCGAGCTCCAGGTCCGCTCCAACGGCTGTTACCAGGCCGGCGGCCCATCTAAGCTTGTCGGTCCGCTAACCATCAAGGCCACCACGGGCACCTATGTGATCAACCCGGTGTTCGAGTTCGACGGCTGCTTCGACACCACCTGAATCGCGGGGCGTGGGGAGGCCCGGCCGGCACGGCCATCCCGGTGAGCGGGGCCGGCCGGCCTCGCGTCCCGCCCTCGGGCGCGAACCGATCAACCAGGAGAATAGCCCTTGGACGTAACCTATGGTATTCGTGAAACTACTAGATAGGACTACTGGCGAGGTTGGGCGTGGCTCTGGGCCAACAGCATTGCGTTTAACCACCCGATTTCTATCTCCCAGCCACCCCTAGGAGTGGTGCAACCACCCTTCGCTGGCTGCAAAGTTGTGACCCACTTCACGCAACGATGCAGCGGAGGGCCGATGGGAATCCTGGTCAATATCGACAACGGTGGCACGTTCACCGATGTGTGCGTGACGGACGGTGAGCGCATCGTGCATGCGAAGACGCCGACGACCCCGCACGATTTAACGCAGTGTTTCGTCGACGGGCTGCGGACAGCGTCCGACCGGCTGTATGGCGAGGAGGACACCGCTCGTCTGTTGCGCGAGACGGAGTACCTGCGCTATTCGACGACGTCGGGTACGAACGCCGTGGTCGAGCGGAAGGGCGCACCGGTCGCCCTGCTGGTCGACAGCGGTGCGGAGGAGGACGTCTACGGCATTGCGAACCTGGTCGACGCCTCGCTGTGGCAGGCGCTGGTGCCGCATTCTCCGGTCGGGATCACGGTGGGCGCCGACGGGTCGGTGGGCTTGGCGGAGTTCACGACGGCAATCAACGAACTGTTGGCGACGAGTACCTCGCGGATCGTGATCGCGCTGCGGAGTGCGGCGGCGGAGCGGGCGATCAAGAATCTGTTGTTGGAGCGGTACCCGCGGCATCTGCTGGGCGCGGTTCCGTTCACCCTGTCGCATGAGCTTGTGCACGACGTCGACGACGCGCGGCGGGTGCTGACCGCGGTGCTGAACTCCTACCTGCACCCGGGGATGGAGCACTTCCTCTACGGCGCGGAGAAGGCGTGCCGGGAGAACGGGCTGCCTCGCCCGCTGCTGATCTTCCGGAATGACGGGGACTCGGCCCGGGTGGCCAAGACCACGGCGTTGAAGACGTGGGGTTCCGGGCCGCGGGGTGGGCTGGAGGGCAGCGTCGCCTACGCCTCGCTCTACGGCGCGGACGTGCTGGTCGGGGTGGACGTGGGTGGCACCACGACCGACGTGTCGGTCGTGGTGGACAAGGCCCTGACGGTGCACGCGCACGGCCGGGTCGATTCGGCRCAGACCTCGCTGCCGATTCCGGACCTGAGCAGTATCGGGCTGGGTGGCAGTTCGGTGGTCCAGGTCGTCAACGGTCAGATTCAGATCGGTCCGCGCAGTGTGGGTGCCGCGCCCGGCCCGGCGTCTTTCGGCCGTGGTGGCACCGATGCGACGGTGACCGATGCCCTGCTGCTTGCCGGGGTGTTGGACCCGGACAACTATCTGGGTGGGGATCTGAAGTTGGACCCGGCCCGGGCGGAGCGGGCGTTGCTGACCCATGTCGGGGAGCCCCTGTCGTTGTCGGCGCAGGCCGCGGYGCTCGCGGTGTTGCGGGTGTTCGAGGAGCAGGCGGGGGCCGCGGTCAAGGAGATGATCTCCGCGGCGGGTCGTGAGCCGGGTGAGGCCACGCTGCTGGCCTTCGGTGGCGCCGGTCCGGTGCTTGCCTCGGGGATCGCGYGGGCGGCGGGGATCGCACGGGTGATCGTGCCGCATCTGTCGGCGGTGTTCAGCGCGTTCGGTATCGGTTTCAGCGGGTTGGCGCACGAGTACAGCGTGCCGATGYCGGGCGTCGACGTCGAGGTGAAGGCGGCCCGCGACGATCTGTTGACCCGCGCGCGGCGTGACATGTTCGGTGAAGGCGTGTCCATCGACGAATGCACTGTCGAGACCCGCGGCCGATTCATCGTCGACGGCGTGTTGCGGGACGAGACGTGGACCGACGGGTCGTCTCCCGGGCAGGCCGATCAGCTGGTGGTGCGGGCCTGGTATCCGCTGCCGACCTTCGAGCTGGTGGCCGACGAACACGGCACGGTGCAGCCGGCGGCCGCGGACGGATCGCGTCGTATCCATTTCGCTGACGGTAACGAGCAGGAGATTGCGGTCTACCGTCCGGAGAATCTGGAGCCGGGGCAGGGAGCCGCGGGGYCGGCGCTGGTCGCGGGTGACTATCTGACCTGTCTGATCGAGCCCGGGTGGGGGTTCCGGGTGAGCAGCAACTCTGACCTGATCCTGGAGGCCCAGCAGTGAGCGAGCAGCAGTCCACCGTGAACATCACCGAGTATCTCGCGATTAATCTGGCGACCGAGCGATGGACCTGCCGGGTGTGCGGGCATGACATCGCGAACGCCCGCGAGAACTACAAGACCGGGCTGCTGGTCCACAACCGTGACCCGCGGGAGATTCACCGGCCGATCCTGGACGAGAGCTACGAGTTCACCTACGCCCCCGACCCGGCCTGGTGCCGGATCGTCGAGTTCTACTGCCCGGGTTGCGGGACGCAGGTGGAGAACGAGTACCTGCCGCCTGGTCATCCGCTGACGCACGACCTCGAACTCGATATCGACGCGTTGAAGCGTCGCCACCTCAGCGCTGTGGAGGGCTAGGGACATGCGGCAGGTAAGTGTTGACATCGGTGGCACGTTCACCGACTGCTTTCTTGTTTACGACGACACCTACATCGAGGCGAAGTCGCTGACCACGCACCACAACCTCGCCTCCGGCTTCATGGATGCCCTGGCAAAGGCCAGTGCCCAGGCGGACCTGGATGTGCAGACGGTGCTCTCGACCGTCGACGCGGTGCGTTACGCCACGACCCTCGGGACGAACGCGCTCATCGAACGCAGCGGTCCGGCGGTCGGCATCCTCACCACCGCCGGTTTCGAATCGACCGTGCCGTTGATGYGGGCCCGTGGCTACGGCGACGGGCTGACCGAGGCCCAGCAGTCCGACCTGCCCGCCGCGGACCGGCCGGTGTCGCTGGTGCCGGTGACCCGGATCGCCGGCGTGCAGGAACGCGTCGACTACGGCGGCACGGCGGTGCTGTCCATCGACGAGGACGACGTGCGCCGTCAGGTGCGCAAGCTGGTGGACGAGGGCGCGCAGGCGTTCGTGGTCGCGCTGGTCAACGCGGTGATCAACCCGGCCCACGAGAAGGAAGTCGAGCGGATCATCCTCGACGAGTACCCCACGCACATGCTGGGGGCGATCCCGATCGTGCTGTCGCACCGGGTGACCGGCCGCAAGGGTGAGTACGCCCGGACCATGTCGGCGGTCATCGACGCCTACCTGCACAGCCAGATGTACCACGGGCTGGCGTCGCTGGAGATCGAGCTGCGCCGCAACGGCTACACCAAGCCGATGCTGCTGGTGCACAACACCAGCGGCATGGCCCAGCTGAACTCGACCTCCTCGCTGCAGACCATCCACTCCGGGCCGGTCGCCGGGCTGGAGGCCACCAACTACCTGTCGAAGACCTACCACCAGCCCAACATCATCGCCACCGACATGGGCGGCACCAGCTTCGACATCGGCCTGGTCACCTCCGACGGGGTGAAGTTCTACGACTTCAACCCGGTCATCGACCGCTGGCTCGTCTCCACCCCGATGACCTACCTGCACACCCTCGGCGCCGGCGGTGGCTCCATCGCCCGCTACGACCRCCTGTGGGAGGCCATCGAGGTCGGCCCGGAAAGCGCCGGTTCCGACCCGGGCCCGGCCTGCTACGGCCGGGGCGGGCGGTTCCCGACCACCACGGACGCGAACCTGGTGCTGGGCTACCTCGACGCGGACAACTACGCCGGTGGCACGATCAAGCTCAGCCTGCGCCGGGCGCAGCGGGCCATCGAGGAGCACATCTGCAAGCCCACCGGACTGAGCCTGATCGAGGCGGCGAAGGCGATCAAGCGCAAGGTGGACAGCAACATKGCCAACGCGATCTTCAAGGAGGTCGCGGTCAAGGGCTATAACCCGAAGAACTTCGTCGCGCTTAGCTACGGCGGCGGTGGTCCGCTGCACGCCTGCGGATACGCCAACACGCTGGGCAWCCAGAATGTGCTGATCCCGCCGTTCAGCTCGGTGTTCTCCGCGCTGGGCGCCGGCAATATGAACCAGCTGCACATTCATGAGTACTCGCTGTACCTGATGGTCTACGACGCCACCACCCGCAGGATGTTGGACGACTTCCAGGTCTTCAACGACACGGTGACGGAACTTGCCGCGAAGGGCCGCGACGACCTCCTCCGCCAGGGCGCCGACCCCGCCAACATCCGCTCGCGGGTGGAGCTGGACATGCGCTACGGCAACCAGCTCGCCCAGATCGGGGTGGTGTCGCCGTTCGAGCGGCTCACCTCACACCGCGACGTGATCGAGCTGCTGGACCTGTTCAGCAGCATCTACGCCAAGCGGTACGGCGAAGGCAGCCAGGCGCCCGAGGCCGGTGTGCGCATCAACGTCATCCGCGTGGTCAGCTACGTCGAACGCGACAAGTTCGACCTGCAGCCCACCCAGGCCGAGCCGCGCCCCGCGTCGAACCCCGCCCGGTGGCGGGAATGCCACTACCCGGGCATCGACGGCGCGGTCAAGACTGCCGTCTACGACTTCGCCGACCTCGAAGAAGGCCACGTCATCGAGGGCCCCGCCCTGATCGAAACCCCGAGCACGACCTACCTCGCCGAACCCGGATGGCAGCTGACCATCGGCCGTACCGGCTCCGCGGTGCTCGTTCGGACCATCTGAGCGAGACGTGGGAAGCGAGGTTGGTAACCATGCCAGCCACCATGYAGGCACTGGCGTTTCTCGGCATCGGCAAGGCCGGCGTCATCGAGAAGCCCATACCGAAGCCAGGGCCAACTGACGCGATCGTACGGACAACATCGGCGCTTATCTGCACCTCCGATGTGCACACCGTCCGGGGCGCCATTCCCGTTCCCGAAGGCCGCGCTCTCGGGCACGAGGCGGTCGGTGTCGTCCACGACCTGGGCGCCGCGGTCACTGGATTCGAGGCCGGTGAGCGGGTAGCGGTCGGGGCGCTTACGCCGTGCTTTCACTGCGGCCCCTGCCAGCGGGGTTTCAGTACCCAGTGCCAGGGAATGCTCGGTGGGTACAAATTCACCACGCAGCGCGATGGCAACATGGCGGAGTACTTTCTCGTCAACAATGCGGCCGCCAACCTCGCTCGCATTCCGGCCGACCTGCCCGACGAGAAAGCCGTCTACGCGACCGACATGCTCTCCACCGGGTTCGGTGGCGCGGAGAACGCGCAGCTGCGGCTCGGTGAGTCCGTCGCGATCTTCGCTCAGGGGCCGGTAGGGTTATCCGCCACCATCGGCTGCCGGCTGCTCGGCGCCGGACTGATCATCGCCGTGGAAGGACGGCCCGAACGGCAGGAGCTGGCACGTCGATTCGGCGCGGACGTGGTCGTCGACCCCGCCGCTGGTGATGTGGTGAACCAGATCCTCGATCTCACCGGCGGCGTCGGCGTGGACGGCGCGATCGAGGCGCTCGGTCATCCGCAGACCTTCGAGGACTGCATCCGGGTGACCAAACCCGGTGGCCGGATATCGAATATCGGGTATCACGGTGAGAACCCGGCACCGCTGCAGATCCCGTTGGAACCGTTCGGCCTGGGTATGTCGGACAAGAAGATCCTGACGTCGCTCTGCCCAGGCGGAAGCGATCGGCTCGAGCGAATCTTCACCCTCATGCGTTCCGGCCGGGTGGATCCTACGCCGATGACGACCCATGAGTTCGGGTTCGACGAGATCGAACGTGCCTTCAGCATGATGGAAACCAAGGAGGACGGCGTCATCAAACCCCTCATCCGTTTCGCATAACCAGTAAAACCAGGAGGGCTGGGCGCTGCCCGGCGGTTCCGCCGCGGCCCGCCCGGCCCTCCGCCGCCCGTACCYGCAGCATGCCCGGCAGGCCGCCCGGTAGGCGGGCTGCCCGTTCAGGAGGTTTCATCCCGATGACCACCAGCACCGGCAGCGCCACCGTTTCCAGTCCCCAACAGCCATTACTGAACGAGAGCGAGGCCTTACCCGTCTCGTTACCCGCTCCGCCGCCCCTCAGCCCGCTGCGCGGCAACCCGGCCGTGTTCGGCCTCCCCACCGTCATCGCCGGGGCTTTCGGCCTCGGGCTGGTCGACACCGGCTGGCTTCCGCCCGCCGCGGCCGGCGCGGCACTGCCGATCATCCTGACCTCCGCCGCCGTCGGTCTCCTGGTCGCCGCGATCTGGGCGGCGGCGCTCGGGCAGAACCCCCTGGCCAGCCTGTTCGCGGTGTTCTTCGGGTTCTACGGCAGCTACGCCGCGTTTGGCCTCGGCCTCGGCCACAACTGGTACAACATCCCCGCCACCCAGATCACCAGAACCACCGAGCTGTGGCTGATCAGCTGGYTGGTCACCCTCGTCCTGGTCACCGTGGCCACCCTGCGCCTGCCCAGCAGTTTCACCCTGCTGCTCGGGTTCGCGGACGGCGCGCTGCTGCTGCTACTGCTCGGCACCATCAACACCAGCACCGCCCTCACCCACGCCGGCGGCTACCTGGTGTTCGGCTTCACCGCGGTAGCGGCCTACCTCTACCTCGCCGTCATGTCCGCCGAGACCGGCGGGAAGGGTCTGCCGCTCGGCAAGCCGGTCATCTCCGGATAAMATGCTGCGATCCGATGGTCGTAGCTGGCCGGCTAGCGCGTATTGATGGAAAGTTCTTGTACTGAGCCGAACACGCCGTCAGGCTGATGGGAATCAGCAGGGTCGGCGTCATCAACCCCCTCGTCCGTTTCGCGTGGCCTGTGTCGGGCCTGGGAAGCCGCTCGCCCTCGCCCGCCAGGCACGTCTTAGCAGAAGGTGTAGATTCATGAGCCAGCCCGACCACGCTGACGGCAAGTCAGTCGTCGAGAAGTTCCTCGAAGAAAACGTCCTGTTCCTCGGGCCCGACCCCGRGATCATGCAAAGCCACCATCTCGCCCCGGAGTCGCCCCGCGAAACGGAGGCGCTCGCGCGGTTCACCGATCCCGAGCAGATCAACCTGGTGCKGCACAAGCTGCAGACCGCGTGTAACGAGTCCTTCGACATGGTCGAGCAGATGGGCGCGGCGCCCGGCGCGAAGTGGGGCGACCTGATCTCCGGGGTGTGGACGGCCTCGGGTGACCTCGCCCTGTCCAGCATGGGTGGTGTGCTGCTGTTCTCGGTGCTCACGCAGCACCCGGTCAAGTTCATTGTCAAGTACTGGGTGGATGAGCCGACGGTCGGGGTCCGTGAGGGCGATGTCTTCATGCACAACGACGCCCGCTACGGCAACGTCCACAACACCGACCAGAGCATCCTCATCCCGGTCTTCCACGAGGGGCAGCTGATCTGCTTCGCCGGCGCGGTCTGCCACGAGGGGGAGAACGGCGCCACCGAACCCGGCGGTATGCCCTCGGCGGCGGAGTCCCCGTTCGACGAGGGATTGAAGATTTCGCCGATCAAGGTCGGTGAGAACTACACGTTCCGCCGTGACCTCATGACCTTCCTRCAGAACTCGGTGCGCGAGCCGAAGCTGCAGCTGGAGGGCATGAAGGCCAAGCTGTACGCGGCGATGYGGACAAGGGACCGGATCCACRACACCATCGCCGAGTACGGTGTCGACGCGGTCGTCGCCACGTTGCGGCGCACCCTGACCGACACCGCCGACGAGGTCCGCCGCCGGCTGAGGTCGTGGCCGGAGGGCACCGTGCGGCAGAACGTCTTCGCGGACGGGACGCTGCGGGAGAACTGCCTGGTCAAGATCAGACTGGCGATGACCAAGAAGGACGACGAGCTGATCCTGGATTTCCGGGGCTCGTCGCCGGAATTCCTGAACCGGGCCAACAACACGATCCTCTCGTCGATGAAGGGCATGCTGGCCCAGGAGTTCCTGACCTTCGTGTGGCYGGACCTGCCGCGAAACCAGGCGGTGTTCGAGCCGATGACTGTTCTCACCGACCCGCGGTCGGCGCTGAACTGTTCGCCGGAGGCGCCGAACGCGCAGAGCATGATGACGTTCTTCCCCTCCTTCACCGCGGCCCAGCTGGCGACGCCGAAGCTCCTCTACAGCGCGGGTGAACGCTCTACGGACGTCATCGCCGGCTGGTTCAACATGATCGTCACGTTCATCTACGGTGGTGTCACCCAGCACGGCGAGCTGGTGGGCAACGTGTGCGCCGACCTCAACGGCATGGGCGGGGCCGCGCGGTCCAACCGGGACGGCGAGCACGCGGTCGCCCCGATCTTCGCGCCCATGGCCGACATCGGGGAGCAGGAACTCATCGAGGAAGAAGTCCCGATTCTCAAGATCGTGCCGAACAGGGTAATGCGGGACAACCAGGGCTTCGGCAAGTTCCGCGGCGGCCAGGGCTACCAGCAGATCGCCACCGTCAAGGACAGCGCCATGTGGGGCTTCATGGCGTGCAGCATCGGCTCGAAGTTCCCCAGCTCGCACGGCATCTTCGGCGGCTACGGCCCCGGCACCTACCCGCTGTGCAAGATCAAGAATGTCGACATCTTCAAGGTGATGGACAACCAGCGCGAACTGCTGCGCTACACCGTCGAGGAACTGATGAACGAGCGTCCGTTCCCGGACGCGACCTACTCGACGCATCACATGGGCATGCAGTTCGAGCTCGCCGAGCGCGGCGAGCTGTACATGCTCACCCAGGGCACCGGCGGTGGCTACGGGGACGTGCTCGAACGCGATCCCGAGCTGGTGGCTTCCGACTACCGCGACGGCCTGGTGTCCATGGACACCGTCCGCGACATCTACCACGTGGTGCTCAACCCCGACACCGCCGTGCTGGACGCCGAGGGCACCACRGCGGCCCGGGAGGCCGAGCGGGCGGCTCGGCTGCGGCGGGGCAAGCCGTATGYGGAGTTCGTCAAGGAATGGGAGAMCGAGACGCCTCCGGCCGACGTGCCGTTCTTCGGCTCCTGGGGCGACCCGCGGGTGCTGTTCCGCGGCACTCCGCAGGACACCTGCCCCGCGGACGCGATCGTGCCGGTGATGATGCCCGACCCGAAGGACGTGCGGATCGCGCAGCTGGAGGCCAAGCTGGCGGAGCTGCAGGACTGACGGTGCAGGGCTGACGGCGCGGGCCTGATGCTGCGGGACTGATGAGGACGGCGGGAGAACGATGAACGCTGTGGACGACTGGATCCACGCCAGGCGCGACACCCTGACCTGGCTGGACTGCGACCGGTACGTGTGGAGGGTCTTCGCCGGCGCCCCCGAGCGCTGGTATGACGACCCGGCCACGCTGGTCGCGGCGAGTGCACAGGCACACCGGTTACTGCGGTCCGATGTGTACGGTGTCAACGTTTCAGGTCCGTTCTCCCGCCACCTCGTCGGCGATAGCGAGGCCGCTGCCGTCTGTGCGGCGTTGGAGCTGCCGGCGCCGCGCCGCGTRCTGGCCGACACTCTCGACGCGCTGCTGCACCAGTTCGGCGATCGTGTCGACCTGGTGCTGGACTGCCCGTCACCGCGCAGGCTGCTCGCGTCCGGTGCGGGGATCGACTTCGACGCGCTCGACGACGTCGCGACCGGCCTGCTGGAGGTGATCCGCTCGGTGGCGGACCGGCCGGTCCGGGGGCTGCAGATCACCTGTGACACGGCGGGCGGGCCGGATGAGGACGAGACCGACGCCTGGTCCAGTCTGCTGGCCGCGGCCGGGCACTACGGCTGGATCACCGCGGTCCGACTGAACGGCGTGACCGACCCCGACCAGCTCGACCCCAAGCTGCCCGGTGACCTGCTGCTCCTGCCGCACCTGCCAGCCGGCGTCCTGCCCGATGATCGGCGCTACGGCGGGGGACTGCCAGCGGAGGTGTGGAGCGACACGAGCGAGGCCGCCCGGCTGCTCGACGCCGCCGCCAAGCGTGGGTTCCGGTTCGGTGAGATCCCCACCGAGGCCTCCCCGGAAATCGTGCTGACCAGGCTCACCGCCCTGGCCGCGGGCACGCACTGAAGGGATCCGACGTGGACGACGTGGAGATCGTGGGCTGGGGTCATACCCCGTTTGGCCGTCTGCCCGAGGAGACTCTGGAGTCGCTGATCGTTGCCGCCGCGCGGGAGGCG
>NZ_MOMD01000078.1:0-19256 GCF_001983015.1 Frankia sp. CcI156 | reverse complement strand
CGGACCGGCTACTGACCCTCCTCAACCGCAACGACGGCAACGACGGCTACGACGACGACGTCACCCTCCTCCTCGCCCACGCCCGGCGGGGTCGGTGCGGCCGGTTCAGGGGGCGGTGAATGCCAGGGAGACGTTGTGCCCACCGAAGCCGAAGGCGTTGGCCACGGCGGCGCGGACGGTCTCGTGGCGGGCCGGTCCGGACACGACGTCGAGCTTGATCGTCGGGTCGAGCCGGTCAAGGTTGCGCACCGGGGGTATGACGCCGTCGCGGATGCTGAGCACCGTGGCGATGGCGCCCACCGCGCCGGCGGCGCCGAGCATGTGCCCGGTCATCGACTTGGTGGCCGTGACCGCCGGATGGGTGCCGATTGTCTGAGTGATCGCCTCGGCCTCCAGGGGGTCGCCGACGGGGGTAGAGGTGGCGTGGGCGTGTACGAGGTCGATATCGGTGGGGGTGAGGCCGGCGCCGGCCAGTGCGGCCTCGATGGCCCTGCGCTGCCCGGCGGGGTCGGCGGTGACGATGTCGAGGGCGTCGGAGTTGGTGGCCGCGCCGGCGGCGACGGCGTACACGCGGGCGCCGCGGGCGGCGGCGAACCCGGCCCGTTCCAGGACCAGCAGGCCGGCGCCCTCGCCGAGCACGAAGCCGTCACGGTCGGCGTCGAAGGGCCGGGAGGCGGCTGCCGGGTCGCCGTGCCGGGTCGAGAGGGCCTTCATCTGCGCGAACGCCGCCAGCGGCAGCGTGTCGACCGGCGCCTCGACGCCGCCGGCGACCACGACGTCGGCCAGCCCGTGTTGGATCATCTCCATACCGGTGGCGATCGCCTCGGCGCCGGACGCGCAGGCGCTGACCGGGGTGCGGGCGCCGGCCTTCGCGCCGAGGTCGATGCTCACCCACGCCGCCGGGCCGTTGGGCATTAGCATGATCACCGTGTGAGGGGACATCCGGCGCGCACCGGCCTGCTCCAGGATGCGGTGCTGGCCCAGGGTGGACTGCACCCCGCCGTAACCGGTGCCGATGACGACCGCGAGCCGCTCGGGAGCGACCTCGGGGGATCCCGCGTCCGCCCATGCCTGCCGGGCGGTGACGATCGCCATCTGTTCACCGCGGTCGAGCTTGCGGCTGTCCTTGCGCGGCAGTGTTGCCGCGGGGTCGACGGGCAGCTGTGCGGCGAGTCGGACCGGCAGCTCCCGCGCCCATTCGTCTTCGATCACCGCGACACCCGAGGCACCCGCGACCAGCCCGTCCCAGGTGGCGGCGAGGTCGCCGCCGAGTGGAGTCATCGCACCGAGACCCGTTACCACGATCTTGTCGTAAACCACTAACTACCCCTTCCCGTCACGATGAGGGCGGAACGCCCGAAAGGCGGTTCCGATCCTCGCTCCGGGTCACCTTCCCAGCTCGGGGCGCGGTCTGGACAGCTCCGTCGCTACCGATGTCGGCGGTCAGGTGTTGTGGGACCCCTACAAAGACCCGCGAGCCCTACGAGGGCGAGACGGGCGCCGCCGCGGCCCACGACGTCGGACCGGCGAGGGGACGGTGGGTGAGCGTCGGGGCGCCAGTGGTCATAATTGGATCATAATGCGGTTTCGGGTCGGATCCCGCTTATGCCGCCCTTCCCGGCACATCTGAGCCGGGTGTCTGGTGGTGGAGGACCTCGGTGCGGCGGCCGTCGCCCTCCGCCCGGAGGATGTGGACGCCGGCACCGAGGTCGTTTCCCGGGGCTGGCCGGTGTTCCCGGACTGGCCGGTGGTCCGGGGGCCGGTCTCAGCGGGCCGCGCGGATGGATTCCCGCAGGGAGGACAGGGTCGCCGCGAGGGCGGTCGGTTCGTAGCCKCAGTGTGCCATGCAGTTCGCGCAGCGTGGGTCGCGGCCTCGTCCGTAGGCCTCCCAGTCGGTGGTGTCAAGGAGTTCCTGGTAGGTCTTGGCGTAGCCGTCGCCCATCAGATAGCACGGCTTCTGCCAGCCGTACAGGGAGTAGGACGGAATGCCCCAGGCCGTGCACGGGAAGTCGATCTTGCCTTCGAGGAAGTCCAGGAACAGGGGGGAGTGGCTGATCCGCCAGTTCTTGCGGCGGCCGTCGGCGAACGCCTTGCGGAACAGTTCCTGGGTTTCCTTGACCCCGAGGAAGCTGTCCTGGTCGGGGGCTTTCTCGTAGGCGTAGGCGGGGGAGAGCATCATCCCGTCGACGTTGAGGTCGTTGTTGAGGAAGTCCAACACCTCGATCACGGTCTGAGGGGTGTCGGTGTTGAAGAACGTGGTGTTCGTGGTGACGCGGAAGCCGCGGCGCTGCGCCTCTTTGATGTTGTCCACGGCCTGGGCGAACACGCCCGGCTTGGCCACGGACTTGTCATGGCGTTCCTCGAGGCCGTCGATGTGTACCGCGAAGGACAGGTACGGTGACGGACGCAGCTTGTCGATCTTGCGTGGGATCAGGAGGGCGTTCGTGCACAGGTAGATGAACTTCTTACGTTTCACCAGGCCTGCCACGATGTCCTCGATCTGCGGGTGCATCAGCGGTTCGCCGCCTGCCAGGCACACCACGGGGGCGCCGCACTCGTCGACGGCGGCGAGCGCCTGCTCGACGGGCATGCGCTGTTTCAGCACGTCCGCGGGATGTTGGATCTTGCCGCAGCCCTCACAGGCGAGGTTACATGCGAACAGGGGTTCGAGTTCGAGGGTGATCGGGAACTTGTCCCGTCTGGCGAGTTTCTGTTTGAGGAGATAAGCGCCGATCCTGATTGCCTGGCGCCGCGGAATGGCCATTTTCACCCTCCTGGTGTTGGTCTTCGGTCGCCTGGTGGGTGGAGTCGCGATGCCGCACTGTTCCGGTCAGTGACTGTTCCGGTCAGTGTAGGTGTGTGGTGTTGAGCTGGTGGATTCGGCGTGGGTCGGAGTGGGTGTGGGGTGGAACTGAGGTGGGTGTCCGGTTTGGGCGGGTGGGGGGTGTCGGTGGGTTGGGGGTGATGGGGAGGGCGGTGGTAAGAGCGCGGATTGCGGCGGGGCGACGGCGCCGGAGGTGGCGTGTGGTGTGCCGGGCGGGACGGTCCGGCCGGCCTTCGGCGGGGTGGCCTTGTGGTGGTCTGGACTATCCTGCCGTCTGGCCCTGGGCCAACCACTGCACCCGCCGGATGCGGCAGATGTCTCACGCCATCCGGAGAACCATCCGGTAGGATACTCGGTGTGGTCCTGGGCGGCGGGGCCGTTCCCGGGCCATCCCCACGATGCGGAGGCTAGCGCGTGCCCCCCTCGGCGAACACGGGCTCGAAGCGCCMCCGGTCGCGGCGTGCTCGGGGATCCATCAATGCCCCGGGGATTCTGGCGGGCGTCTTCGAGTTTTGTCGGGACACGCCGGTAGATCAGTTGAGCATGCCCCGCCTGGCCGCGTATCTCGACGTCGGTGTCACCAGCATCTACTGGTATTTCAAGAGTAAGCGAGAACTCCTCGATGCCATGGCCGAGGAAGCACTCGTCTCTTTCTATGAGAGCATGCCTGCCCTCCGCGGTGACGCCTGGGAGGACGTGCTCCGCGAGTTCTTCAAAAATTTCTATGCGCTGCTCGCCGTCGACGACCTGAAATGCGACCTGATTGCACGTCGTATCGGTAGTCTGACCTACCAGGAGACCATCACCTCCTGGCCGCGGGCGGCGGAACTGCTGGCTGGGCTGCGGGATGCCGGATTCCCGTCGTCGCTGGCCTGGCACGCTTTCTTCACGCTCTCGACATACACCCGGGGCTTCCTGCTCACCGAGCGGCCGGCTGAGGATCCGGCCGCGGCGGTCCCCGCGGCGGCGCAGCCTTCCGGCGTCACCGTCCCGGAGGATTTCGAGTTCGGGATCACCAACATCATTCTGGGCCTGCGCACCCTGCTGCCCGAGGACGCGCGCGACCGCGACGTCGCCTAACGCTCCCGTCCGGCCCCGCAGGGCGCCTTCGATGCGGCGTGGGACCTTCGACGGCTGCCGGCCCGTGAGTCGGGGCTTCGGCCGGCTACGGCGATGATCTTCTTGATCGGCGCCCGTCYCCACCGCGACTCCCGCCGGTGCCACCGAACCAGTGATGAACCAGCAATGGACAGCAAAGGGGCAGAATCGAAGATGGTTGGTCACAGGCGGTAAGTGGAGGTCGGAGCTGGGACGCCGACGGCAGCCACGGTGTCGTCTTGATCGCCGAGAGTTACATGGATCGAATAAGTCGAAGTCGGACGGAGGAATCCGGCATGAAAGCAACATATGAGGCACCGACGCTCCGGGCCGAGGGCTCGTTCCGGCAGGTCACCGGTTTCTTCGGGGGCTGGGGCTGGGGCTGGGGCCACTGGGGCGGCTGGGGCCACTGGGGTGGCTGGGGTCGTTGGGGTGGCTGGGGTCGTTGGGGTGGCTGGGGTCGTTGGGGTGGCTGGGGTCGTTGGGGTGGCTGGTGATCCCGGCTCCCGACAATCCAGCAACCCGACCAGCAATCTGACGATCGGTCAACCCGACAATCGGGAAATCCGACAATGCGGGGAAACCGGGAAACCCGACAACGCGGGGTAACCCGACAATGCGGGGAAACCGGGCAACCCGACAAGTGGGCACCACGACATCCGCTGGCGGTGCTCCTCTCCGGGGCGACGGTGGTGACGAGCCGGCGAACGGTCGTTGCCACCCGCCGTCCGGGTCACGCCGAGGAGGAACACAGAGGAGGCACCTGCGGTGAGGATCGTCTGTGTGGGGGGCGGACCGGCAGGACTTTACTTCGCTATCTCGGCGAAACGCCGTGACGCCAGCCAGGAGATCATAGTCCTCGAACGCGACCCGCCCGGGGCGACCTACGGCTGGGGGGTCGTGTACTGGGATAACCTTCTGGACGTCCTTTTCCGCAACGACCCAGGCAGCGCTCGTGCCCTGCGGGCTGCGTCCACTCTCTGGCAGGAACAGCGGATCAGTCTGGGCGGATCGTCGGCGGCATATCTCACCGGCTACGGCTTCAGCCTGCAGCGGGCCGCGCTGCTCGAAATCCTCGCCCGGCGGGCTACCGATCTCGGCGTCGAGGTGGAGTACCGGCACGAGGTGGACGACCTGCGCCCGTATGCCGACGCCGATCTCGTCGTGGCGTCCGACGGCGCGAACAGCCGGGTGCGCCAGCTGGCCCAGGACGATTTCGGTACCAAGGTCGAGATCGGCGGTAACCCGTACATCTGGCTCGGCACCGACAAGCGCTTCGACAGCTTCACCTTCGCCTTCGAACGGACCTCCGCGGGATGGATCTGGTTCCACGCCTATCCGTCCAGCGTCGGCGTCAGCACCTGCATCGTGGAATGCTCCCAGCGGACGTGGAAGGGACTCGGCCTTGATCTCCTGAGCGCTGAGGACGCGCCGCGGATGCTGGAAAAGATCTTCTCTGGTCCGTTGGACGGCCATCCGCTGATCAGCCAGTGCCGCGGCCGGGCGGCGCGGTGGCTGCGCTTCGCCGATGTCACCAATCGGAGCTGGTACCACGACAACGTCGTGTTGATCGGTGACGCCGCCCACACCACGCACTTCGCCTTCGGGTCGGGCACGGCGCTCGCGATCGTCGATGCGGTCGCGCTCGCGCAGAGCATGTACGACAGCGGCGGCGATCTGCCGGCCGCGCTGCGAGATTTCGACCGGCGGGGCCGGGCGGCCCTGGGTCCTCTGCAGGCGGCGGCGCGGACGAGCATGGCCTGGTTCGAACGGGTGGACCCATACCTCGATCAGGATCCGGTGTCGTTCGCCTACTCGATGGCGTCGCGCCAGGGCGAACAGCCGCCGTGGCGCTACCCGGTGCACCGTGTCAGCCAGCACCCGGCCGTGCGCAGGGCGCTGCGCGGACTGAACTCGAGTGCACGGTGGGGCTTGGCCCGTCGCCGGGGCGAACCCGTCGCCCGGAGAAGCGCGGAGGGTTAGTCAAGGTCGGCTGGGGCGTTCGCCGAGCGCCCCGCGGTGGTTGACGGCGCCCTMCACGGCAGATCATCTTCCGTGAGCTGCCGAAGATTTCCACCGGAAAGATCGAGAAGAACGTGCTGCGTGGCTGGGGCAGCGACCCGAACCTCTGCGACCGGTGAGATCCGCCGGGCCGGGCATGGTCCCGCGCGTCGGTGACGTCGTCGTTCCCGCACGCTGATCGGTTCCTCGTGTCGCCCGTTGGCAGGCCGTTCGGCATTTCCGCTTCATTCTGTATCTATGTGTAAACGTTCGACGACACGACGTCTCTAGGCCCGGGATGGGCGGCGCTGAGTGCGGTTCGACAGTCACTATGCGGGACATGCACCTCACGGACATCGCGGAACTGCCCTATGATCCATGCGAACACCTCACCGGACGGCTCACCCGGGTGTCCTCCGGTGACAATCGCCGCCCTGACGTCGGCCCGAGGATTGCCGGCCCGAGGATGATGTCGGATCTCACCGCGGCGCCGGTATGGATCCCGTGAGCGACAGGACGGATGGAACCGGTATGGCTGAAACTGGTATGTCCAATAGAGCCGGTAGGGCGGGCGTGTCGGACATTGTGGACGCTGCCGATGTAACGGATGTCGCCGATGCGACGGATGCGGTCCGGGAGAACCGCCCGATCGGTCCCCACCGCCGCAGGGTGCTGCGGGGCGCCGGGCTGCTCGGCTTCGGCGGTGGTGTCGCGATCGGGGGAGGCCTCGGGGGAGTCATGGCCCTCGACGGCGGTGTCGCCGTTGCCGCGGAACGTCCCCAGGAGGACCAGTCGGGCGGGACGGACCGCGTCGCCGCGGTCCGTCGTGAGGCGCTGGCCGGGGTGGTGGGCGACGGCCGTCACCAGCCCGGAATCGCCGACCGCCCTCCCGCGCAGCTCGTCTTCACCGCCTACGACCTGACGACGTCCGGCCCGGCCGCGGTCCGCACATCCCTCGCCGCGGTGCTGCGCACCTGGACGGCCGCCGCCGCGGTGCTGATGCGAGGCGAGCCGCTCGACGGCGCTGAGCGGGACACCCAGGGACTCGGACCGGCGGGGCTGACGATCACCATCGGKCTCGGCGCGTCCGCGCTGCGCCGCGCCGGTCTCGACGCGCAGATACCCGCGGAGTTCGCGGACATTCCCGCGATGCCCGGTGACCAGCTCGATCTGGCGCGCAGTGGCGGGGATCTCGGCGTGCAGGTCTGCGCCGAGGATCCGATGGTCGCGGTCTCGGCTTCCCGGCAGATGCGTCGTCTCGCCGCTCAGGATGCCAGGCCCCGCTGGATCCAGCGGGGATTCCTTCGTTCCGCGGCGGCCGCGTTCAACCCCGGGTCCACCCCACGCAACCTGATGGGGCAGATCGACGGCACGGACAACCCGGGACCGGGCACGCCGCGGTTCGACCGGGCGGTGTGGGTGTCCAGCGGGCCGGAATGGATGCGGGACGGGTCCTACCTGGTCTGCCGGCGTATCCGCATGCTGCTCGATGCCTGGGCGCGGCTGGACGAGACGGCTCAGAGCGCGGTCATCGGCCGCCGTAAGTCCGACGGTACCGCGCTCTCGGCACCGCCGGTGGGGCAGGGCGGCGCTGAGACCATCCAGCCGGACTTCACTGCCCGCGCCGCCGACGGCAGTCTCGCGATCGCCGGCAACGCCCATGTCCGGCTGTCCCACCCGTCGTTCCACGGTGGGATCGCCATGCTTCGTCGCGGCTACTCCTATGACGACGGCCTGGACTCAGCCGGTGAGCCGGACGCCGGCCTGTTCTTCGCGGCCTACCAGGCCGACCCGCGTACGGCGTTCGTCGCGGTGCAGCGGACCCTCGCGGCCGGCGACGCATTGAACACCTTCATCCGGCACACCTCCAGTGCCCTGTTCGCCGTCCCGCCCGCGGCGCCCGCGGGCGGCTTTCTCGCGCAGGGGCTCTTCGGCGCCGGCTGAACGATGCCGGCTGAACGATGCCGGCTGAACGATGCCGGCTGAACGATGCCGGCTGAACGATGCCGGCTGAACGATGCCGGCTGAGCGGCGCTGAGTGCGCCCTGCGTGCGGGTGGCTCCGGCTGACGGAAACGCCAGCCGGAGCCACCCGCGGGAGATACCCGTTCGGGAATACCTGGCGGATGCCCGAGCGGGTACGGCCCAACCATGGGCCGTACCCGCGCACTGGGCACGGCTGCCGGCAGGAATCAGGAACAGGATGATCATAGAGCAGGCTGATGCCCGTCAGCAGGCTGACTCCGCCAGGGCCAGGGAAGTCCTCCCGCGATGTTTACAAATATTTCGGTGGTTCGCCACCGTGTATTTGCAATATTCGACAGGCGACGGGCCTACTTTCAGCGGTATGCCTGTGAGTCCTCCCAGCGAAGTGGTGGCGTCGGGTGTTCCGGCCGGTATGGCCGAGGACATGACAATCGCCGAGCAGTACGAATGGCTCCAGACCTTTCTCCGGCGGCGGCCGGTCAGCCGACGCGGGATTCTGCTCGGCGGTCTGGCTGGTGCCGGCGCGGCGAGCCTGTTCRGCACGCCGTTCGGCCGGGCCGCCTACGCCGCCACGAACGACAGTCCCCTGCTCGTGGGCGGCAGGCACACCGCCTTCGGCGCCGATCCGTCCCGGCAGCTTCGGCTGGCGGCGCAGTTGTCGCGTAACCCGGGCCGCGGCAAGGTTCTGGTCGATATCGGGCCGGGACGCGGTCTCGGCGGCACGGTCGAGGCGGAGATCCGACCGCTGCTGTCCCAGGTCCCCCAGGCCGACGGCTCGATTCTCGCCGTCGAACAGTACTACGTGCACGCGGCGTTCGACAATCTGACGCCGGGCCGGGAATACTACTACCGTTTCCGGATTCCCGGTGGGGAAGCCACCCCCGTGCAGGCGGTCCGCACCGGACACCGGAAGGGACGCCATGGCGGCCCGTTCCGGTTCACGATGATGGGCGACCACGGTTCGAACACCACCCCGCCGGGCGATCCGAAAGGTGTGTTCGATGACAATTACTACAAGGCCGACAACGCCCCGATGGTCGCCCACGCGTCGGCTGTCACCGCGGCCATCGCCCGCCAGGACCCGGTGTTCCACCTGCTCGCCGGGGACATCAGCTACGCGGACCCATCGGGTCAGGGAAGGCCGCCCAAGCGGACGGCCGCCGGCGTATCTCCTACCGGTTTCGACAATTATGACCCGACCGTCTGGGACGTCTACCTGGCCGACATCGAGGTCAGCAGTGCCCGCACGCCGTGGATGTTCGCCACCGGCAACCATGACATGGAGGCGCTCTACTCCCCGCACGGCTACGGCGGCCACCTCGCCCGCCTGGACCTGCCAGGCGGGGGGCCTCAGGGCTGCCCGAGCGTGTACTCCTTCGTCCACGGCAACGTGGCCGTGCTCTCGCTGGACGCCAACGACCTCAGTTATGAGATCAARGCGAACACCGGATATTCGAACGGTGCGCAGACGTCCTGGGTCGAGAGCACGCTGAAGGGCTACCGGAACGACCCGGATATCGATTTCATCGTCTGTTTCTTCCACCACTGCGCCTATTCGACGACCGCGCAGCACGCCAGCGACGGCGGCGTCCGCGGCGCCTGGGCGCCGTTGTTCGACTGTTACCAGGTCGACCTCGTGCTGCAGGGTCACAACCACCTGTACGAGCGCACCGACCCGATCCGCGCGAACGCACCGACCCGCGAGGCGCCCGACGGCTCGACGATCGAACCCGCGAAGGACGGCACCACCTACATCGTCGCGGGCAGCGCGGGACGGCCCCGCTACCAGTTCCAGACCGGTGAGCCGGAGTCCTACCGAGGAAAAATCGTACCGGGCTCGAACGTTGTGCCGAACAGCTATGTCTGGCAGGCCGACGGGACGAAGGCACCGGAGTCCATCAACTGGTCGCGGACCCGTTTCGACGACTACGCCTTCGTGGCTGCCGAGTCCGATCCGGGCCGGCCCGGCGGGTACTCCACCCTGACCATCCGGGGCCTGGACGAGCATGGTCAGGAGTTCGACCGGGTGGTCCTGCGCCGCGCCGTTGCGCACGGCCACTGAGCCGCATCCGCGCACGTGCGGCCCGCCGTCGAGGGACGAGCGRGCCGCACGGCCGGGGCAAAGTGGTCCGACGGGTGGTCCAACGGGTGGTCCAACGAGTGGCCCGATGGCGCCGTACCCGTACCCATTCTCGATGTGCGGTGTGGTCGCGGCATGCCAGGCGCGTCCCGCGGAGTGAAACCGCACACCGGCTCGGAGGTGGCACCTCTCCACGCGGCCTCATCGAGGCCCGCGCGGACCACGAGGCTCCTGACCATCGGATCGTGATTTATGTCCCGGTCACGGGTCAAAAGTCCCCGGAATATGACATCTGAGCAACGGCGGCCATCGGTTCGATGCGCTCGCGTGCGGCACGATGGATCGTGGATCCGTGCGGCGAGCGCGAGAGGAACCGAATCGATGGAGCTGATGGAGATGGCGTCGGTGCGAGTCGACGGGCCGATCGCCGGCCAGGCGAGCCTGATCTCGACGTCTTTCGATCTGGCCTCCATCGGCTATCTGGCRGAGGAGTTCTTCGTGAGCGGAACCGCCGACTCCTATGCCGCGACGGGTCCGATCACCTCTGATGGCAGATGGGACGTGGTGGTCGCCGGTCAGGCGCCGTTTCGGACCCGTCTCATCGTCTACCGGCCTGCCGACCCGACCGCCTTCAACGGCACGGCCGTCGTGGAATGGTTGAACGTCTCTGCCGGAATGGACGCCGCCGCCGCATGGCTCACGACGCATCGGCATCTGCTCCGCGCCGGTTTCGCCTGGGTGGGGGTGTCGGCGCAACGCATCGGCATCGATGGGATCGACACCGCCGAAGGGGCCGGTGTCGAAGCGAGGGCCGTTGCGGACGGCGGTATTGCGGACGGCGGCGATGCGGGCGAAGATGGTGCCGGGGAGCAACGCGGCACCGGTTGGTGGCCGATCGTGCCGTCGCTTAAGAGCGCCGATCCCACCCGTTACGCGATTCTGTCCCATCCCGGTGACGCGTACAGCTTCGACATCTTCCGTCAGGCCGGGGAAACCGTGCGTCGCGGTCTCCTCGATCACCTTCGTCCGGCGCGGATGATCGCCGTGGGCGCATCCCAGGCGGCGTTCTTTCTGGTGACCTATGTAAACACCATCGCGGCGCGGGACGGTGACGGCGGTGACCGCGATAGGAGCCGTGCCGCCGGCGGTGGCCATGGCGGTTTCGACGGTTACCTGATCCAGGGCCGCCCGGGGACCACGGCGTCCCTCGACGGTCGGGGCGGCCCGACCCTGGCCGGGGATGTCCGGCTGCGCACGGACGTCGCGGTGCCCGTGATGGTCGTGCAGAGCGAGACCGACGTCGTCGGCGTGCTTGGCGCCGTGGGCGCCCGCCAACCCGATAGCGACCGGTTTCGGCTCTGGGAGATCGCCGGTGCGGCGCAYGTCGACACCTACACGCTCAAGGCTGGTTTCCGGGACGACGGTGCGCTGCCTGCCGCGGAGCTGGTACGCCTTCTGGTGCCCAGCGCCGCCCCTTTCGGCGTCCCGTTCACCGCCGCGATCAACAGCGGACCGCAGCAGCACTATGTCGCMCAGGCCGCGATTGCCGCGCTGGACGACTGGATCCGTTATGGTGTCGCGCCCCCGTCCGCGCCCCACCTGCTAACCGCCGCGACGGATCCAGCGGTACTTCTCCGTGATGCGGACGGCATCGCCCGTGGTGGCGTGCGCACTCCCTGGGTCGACGTTCCCATCRCCGTCCTGTCCGGCCTGGGGCAGAACCCCACCGACGCCTCCGCCATCTTCGGCTCCACCCGGCCGCTGGATTCCGCCACACTCGCCGCCCGTTACCCCGCCGGCGCCGCGGACTATCGCGCCGCTTTTACCCGGGCCACCGACGACGCGATCGCGACCGGATTCCTGCTCGCCGAGGACCGTGAGGAGATCCTCGCCCTCGCGGCCGCCAGCTACCCAGGCAGGTAGCGGTAGCGCGGCTTTAGCAAAGTGGTAATGCGGCGGTAGCGTAGCGAGCGAGACAGCGGACATCGGCCGCCGGGCCCGGCTACCCCTGTTCCTGGCCGGCGAGCAGGTGTAGCGCGAGCCGGGGACAGGCATCCGCCGCCCGACGAGCATGCTCGATCAGCTCCGTGGAGACGGTGATTTTTCGGGTCGACTGTCCGGTCGTCCCGCGAGCCAGCGGATAACCCGCTGGATCGCGGGTCAGCAGCTCGGGTAGCAGCTCGACACACCAGCCGCGGCCGTCACACGCCGTCCAGTCGATCCACAGCCGGGCCGGGCCGGCTGCCGCGCCGGCGTTTGTGGTGTTCATGGCATCTGTGGTGTTCATGGCATCTGTGGTGTTCATGGCATCTGTCTCCCCTGTGGATTCTTCGTCGACGTTGCCTGGTCGGGATGGGTGTGGTCAGGATGCGCACGCCGAGCCGAGGCAGCGGCCCTCGGCGTGCGCCCGGATATCGTCGACGAACGTGCGCAGCGCACTGTGCACGAGGCGGGCCGCGCCGTCCGGGTGGTGGCACGCGCCGCGACCGGCGACCAGGGCGGCGAGGCGCAGCGCCCGGATGGCGGACTGTCCCGGATCGCCAGCCCCCTGCACCGGGCCGCCGGACCCGCCATCCGTTCGGGCCATCCCGGCCACGGCGTCCGCAAGCTGGGGCAGCCCGCTGACGCATGGCCCGCACTGGCCAGCGTTCTGCGCGGCCAGGTACCCGACGATGCGCGCGGTCTCGACGAGCCCACAGCCCCGGGCCGGGAGGACGGCGACCACTCCGGTGCCCGGTGCGGCACCCCACGGCGCCAGCGCCGCCCGGGACATCGCGATCGTCGCTCCCGGGCCGCCGGGCAGCCACGCACCGCTGTAACCGCCGACCCGGAAGGCCCCGACCTGCTCGGTGAAGCCGCCCGCGAGCTGCGCGAGAGTGCCGAGCGGGGTGCCGAACGGCACCTCGACGACACCGGGCGCGGCGACCGCTCCCGTCACGGTGGCCAGGAACGTGCCCGGTTCCTCGGCGGTCCCGACCGAGCGGAACCAGCTGGCTCCCCACCGGGCGATCAACGCGAGGTGCGCGAGTGTCTCGGCGTTCTGCACCAGGGTCGGACGGCCGTGGAAACCGGCCTCGGCGAGCGGTTGCCAGTGCGCGCGCGGCCGGGCCGCCCCTCCCTCCAGCGCTGCGATGACGGCCGATGCCTCCCCGGCGACGAAGGTCTCCGGCGCCTCCCGGATCTGGACGGTGAACCGGTCCCAGCCCGCGGCCCGCCGTTGGGCCAGCGCCCGCCGGACCGCCGTGACCGCCGGACCGGGTTTGAGATAGACGAAGGCGTCATCGGCCCCGACCGCCTCCGCGGCGAGCTGCAGGCCGTCGAGGACGAGGTGGGGCGCCACGGTGAGCAGGGTGACGTCCTTGGCGCTCTCGGGTTCCCCTTCGGCGGCGTTGGCGACGACCACGGGGTGCGCGCTGCTGCGGTACCGGTCGGCTCGGTGCCCGGCGTTYCGGTGCTGGCTGCCCCGGTGCGTGCTGCCCCGGTGCGCGCTGCCGGAGTGGCTGCCGTCGAGGCAGGTGCCCTCGGCGCTCGCGGCGAGTTTCCGCCAGGTGGGGAAGGCCGCGCCGCCCCGCCCGGTCAGCCCGGAGTCGTGGATCTCCGGAAGTAACCGCCCGGGTCCGCCGCGCCAGGGCAGCGGTCCACACTGTCGGTCGTGCGCGGCGAGGTCGGACGCGGCTGCGGTCAGCAGCCGTCCGGCCGGGACGTGATGCGCGGGGAGGCCGCCCGCGCCGGCCGCGGGCCGTACCGCGTGCATGGCCGCGGGCCAGGGCTCGCGCCCCCACCCGGGCTGGGCCTCAGGGGAGCCGGCGCGGCCGACGTCGCTGGTGCCGGTGGCGATGCTGGTGCCGGTGGGGATGGACGGTTGGGCCGCTCCGGTGGCAGCGCGGATGGTCATGTCTGCTCCGATCTGGGGGTCATGGTTGTGGGCGCCGCCGGTTGGTGTCGCGGGCTGGGGGGCCGGTGTGGGCTGGGGGGCCGGTGTGGGCGGGGGAGGATCCTGAAGGAGGGGGAGCAGCGCCAGGCCGCGGATCCGGCGACGGCGAGCGCGCAGGCCATCGCGACGGCTCGCAGCCACGGCGTGCCGGCGTCGGTGCCCGAGCCCAGGCCGTGCGAGAGGGCGAGTGGCCAGGCGCCGTAGGCGGCCCAGTGCACTGCCCGCCAGGCGCGCACGCCGAGGCGCCGGCGGAGCAGACTGGTCACGACCACGGCGATGAGAAGGTCGGCGGCGACGGTGCCGAGCCCGACCCACAGCGGTCGGTAGCCGGCGCCGAACGGCAGGACCACATCCGCAATGCCGAGCTTCGCGTACGGGTCGAGYAGCAGCGTGCCGATGTGCATGGCGAGGAGCACGACCGCGAGCAGGCTCGCGCCRCGGTGCACGGCGCCGATCGCGAAACCGGGCAGACCCGCGAGGCCGCGACCCGAGCGGGCCACGATGCCGAGGACGACCGTCAGGGTGAGCAGCAGCAGGCACGTGGTGCCCGTGCCCCGGGCGGCGTACCAGAGGGCTTCGGTGCTCATCGGCCGGAACCTCTCGGCCGTGTCGCCGATCCAGCGGACGTGACTCGGGTTCCATCCTCGGCGGGCGGAGCCGTCTCGGCCCGGTCTACCCGGACCCCGGCCACTCCGGCTCCGGCCACTCCGGCTCCGGCCACCTTGGCCCGGCTCGGGGCGGGCCAGCCAGCGGTCGTGACGATCGAGCCGTCCGTGGCGACGAGCCGTGCCGGCATCCCGAGCCGGCGCAGCCAGYCCACCGCCGCGGAACCACGGACGATCGCGGCGGTGCTCGCCGTGTTCGCGTCGAGGCAGCTCGCGGCCGCCACGGTGGCGGTCCGCCAGACCACCGGCGCGGGCTGGCAGGTGCGCGGATCCAGGATGTGGTGCAGGAGCCGCCCGCCGCGCCGCCACCGCCGCCCGAGGGTGCTGGACGTCGCGACCGCGCTCCCGGCGGCCAGGGTGATGGTGCAGGCGGGCTCGCCCGGGCGGTCCTGGACCCGAATGCGCCAGCCGCCCTCCGGCGCGTTCCCGGCGGTGGCGACATCCCCGCCGAGGCTGACCAGCACGCCGGTGTCGAGCCGTTCGGCGACCAGAGCGGCGCAGCGGTCGGCGGCCTGCGCCTTCGCCGTCGCTCCGAGGTCGAGCCGCGCGTCGTCCGGCAGCGTCAGTGTGTTCCCGGTCAGCCGGATCCGCTGCCAGCCCGGCGCCGGCCGGTGCACCACCCGCAGCCGCGGACCGTCCGACGGCAGCAACGTGATGTCCCGGTCGTAGCCGAGAGCGGCGAGCGGTCCGCCGACGGTCGGGTCTACGTCCCCGTCGGTGCGCCGGGCCGCGAGGAGCGCCGCACCGACGAGGTCTGCCAGTAGCGGGCTGATCCGTTGCGGCGTCCCATCGGCGTGATCGAGCTGGTTGATCTCCGCATCGGCCCGGAAACGACTGGCGACCTCGTCAACGGCCGCGAGATGGTCCACGACGATCTCCCGGGCGGCGGCCAGTGCGCCGGGCTCGGTCACCACGAGCCGGGCGGTCGTGCTCCACACCGACCACTCGACCGCCGCTGCCGCGCCGGGCATCTCAGGAACCACCGGTCGACGCGTGCGTGGGACCGTCGGCGCTCCCCACCGTCGTCCCGCCCGACCAGCCGCCGGACGAGGACGCGCTGTCGGAGGTCGACGATGAGGTGGATCCGTTACCCGAGGTCACCGAGCTGTCGTCCGTCGTCGAGGACCAGGTGGCCGCGGATGCGGAATGCTCATGGGCCAGCACGCCGAAGCCGATGGCTMCGGCGGCCGCGACGGCTGCCAGTCCGGCGGTGACGKGGCCTACCCGTCGGATTCCCTGCTCACGTGTGGCCATGGCCGGTGTCCTCCTACCCTGCCGGCGCTCCGGGAGGAGCCCCGTGACTATGAGGGTGGGAGTCGGTCCTGTGTGTTACCTGTGCGTCACCTGTTCGATTGCCGAGGGCGGAACACCCCACGGGCGTGGGGTGGACTTGATGGTGCTGCACGAGCGGACCGACCGGACCGGATCACCCCCACGGGCGTGGGGAGGACCGGTGCAGGTCTTGGTAGACGTCGGGGATGCCGTCGTGGTCGCGGTCGGCGGTCTCTGCTTCCTGGAGCCGGCGGTAGACGCGATTGCGCAGACGTAGCACGACGGCGGCGAGCAGGGCGGCGAGCAGAGAACCCGTCAGGACAGCGATCTTGACATGGTCGTCACGTGCGCTGCCGCTCCCGAAGGCCAGTTCGCCGATGAGCAGGGAGACGGTGAATCCGATACCGGCCAAGACCGCGAGCCCGAGAACGTCGGTCCAGGTCAACCCGTCGTCGAGGGTGGCGCGAGTGAAGCGTGCTACCAGGAAGGTAGCGGCCATGATCCCCAGAGGCTTGCCGACGACGAGACCGAGCACGACACCGAGGGCCGCCCGGTCGCTCAGCGCCGCGCTCAGTCCGCTCAGGCCATCGACGGTGACTCCGGCGGAGAAGAACGCGAAGACCGGCACCGCCACCCCGGCCGACAGGGGCCGCCAGCGGTGCTCGAAGTGCTCGGCCAGCCCCGGTCCCGCCTCCGGGCCGCCGGCACGGGTACCGCGGAGCACCGGCACGGCAAACCCCAGCAGCACGCCAGCCACGGTGGCGTGCACGCCGGAGGCGTGGACCAGTGTCCAGGTCGCGGCGGCCAAGGGCAGGAGGAGCCACCACGAGCGCACCCGGCGCTGGACTAGCAGAGTGAACAACGCCAGCGGCACCAGCGCGCCCAGCAACGGGAGGATCGACAGGTGGCGGGTGTAGACGACGGCGATGATGACGATGGCGAGCAGGTCATCGACGACCGCGAGGGTGAGCAGGAAGGTCCGCAGACCGGACGGCAGGTGCCGGCCAATGACCGCCAGCACCGCCAGCGCGAAGGCGATGTCGGTGGCGGTCGGGATCGCCCAGCCCGCTGAGGCGTCACCGCCGACGTTGACCAGCGCGTACAGCACGGCCGGAACGGCGACACCCCCGCAGGCGGCCAGGACCGGGACAGCGGCCCGCCGAGGGTCGCGGAGGTCTCCGGCGATGAACTCGCGTTTGAGTTCCAGCCCGGCAACGAAGAAGAAGATCGCTAGCAGGCCGTCGGCGGCCCACTGAGCCAGGGTGAGGTCCAGGTGCGCCCAGGACGGGCCGAGCTGGTAGGACAGCATCGACTGGTACGACTCTGACCACGGCGAGTTCGCCCAGCCCAAGGCCAGGACCGTCGCGGCGAGCAGCAGCCCGCCACCGATGGCCTCCCTGCGTAGGATCTCGGCGATCCGGCGAGCCTCGGGCCACGACCTGCGGTCKAACAGGCTGAACCGGCGAGACGGAACTTGGCCCACGGCGGTGCTCCTCACCAAGGGGTCGGGTCACACGTTGCCGACCAGACTTCCCGGCGCACCGAACCCACCGTAGCCGAGTCGGCGTTAACATGCCCCCCATACCAGCCGAAACGGCTAGGCACACCCGGCACGGGGCCGGCAGGGGACCCACCCACCCYGAAGCACTGCCTCACCACGCCGGCTACAGCCTCGCCGAGCAGGCGGTGATCCCGACGCCGAAGAACGCCCYCCCCCTCGCACGGCTGACCAGCAGCGACCTCGTCGAGGACAAGGTCAGCACCTGTCCCGGCGTCGAATCCGTCCGCGTGGTTTGCTGCTTCGTCGACGCGGACAGCTACCGCTGGCTCGACCGCACCCGACGGCACCCGCTACCCGAGAAAGGAAGCCGCCGGGACGGCTCGTTCACCACCAACGACGTCCGTGCCATCCTTGCCCACAGCATCCCCGTCGCCGACGGCGATTGGCGTCGACCTCCATCTCTCACATGATGGCGTCCATACCGAACCCGGGCGGTTCGCATTTGCAACTGTGCCCCGCCCGGTTTCTCTCGTTCGAGCCGGGTGCGGCTTCACTAGCCTGGCCGCGCAAGGTCGTGTATGATGTGAGGTATTACTACTTCGATATCGTGACGACGTCGGAACGCAGCGGGGCGAGGGCCGCTCCGATCTGGCCGGTGGTTTCCGTCGGGACACCGAGGCCGGTCAACGCCGCGAGCARATGGTCCACCACCGCGTCGAAGTGGGCGTCGGTGAGGCCGAGCGTGGCATGTACCGCGGCCATGTCCCGACCCCGGTAGACCTCGGGACCACCGATCACCGCGGCGATGAACGCTCGCTGGTGTTCCTTGAGACGGGGCAGGTCCCGGTTGGCAAAGAGGGGTGCAAGAACGGGATCGGCCGTCACCCGGACGTAGAAATCGTCGACCGCGGCCTGTACGGCCGTCGCGCCGCCGATAGTGTCGTAGATACTCATCAGAGGTCTCGCTTTCGCAGGAGAGGACCGACCGGAGGTCGTTGACCATGTTTGTTACCGTGGCTGCACTGGTACCCGTCCGCCAGGTTCACTGAACCACGGGCACAATTTCCTTGAAAGAGTCTAATGTCCGCGCGGCAGAGAAAGATGGCAGGCGAACGCGGGCCGTCCGGCTCCTTCCGCTCGCGTGTGGGCAGAAGCTTTACCTGTTGAAGGACGGCTAGGAAGGAGCGCTGTCCTCCTCGTCCGGCGCGAGGAAGGCCCTGGCGAAGATCCGCAACACCGAGGACCTGTGGACACAGGTCGTGGCACTACCGTGAACCCCCCGGGTTCGGGGGCCATCGGCACGACGATCACTCTCACGGCGGCGGTCAGCCGGTGACTGGGGCGTCAGCCGGTGACGGCCCCGGTGGCCGTGTCGACGACGGACACGTCGTTCCCACCGAAGTTGGTGACGTAGACACGGCTGMCGTCGGGAGCCACCGCCACTCCGAAGGGGAGCACGCCGACTCCGATGGCGGCGCTCACGACACCCGCGAGCGGGTCGACCACCAGCACCTGCCCAGTTCGGATGCTGGCCACATAGGCGTGGATGGTCATCTCAGCCCGCATCCCGACGGTCGATGGACCACGACCGAGCGTAGTAGCCGGAACGGCAATGGTTGATCAAACCAGCCGATCGTCGATAGCCGATCTTGCTCCATCTCGAATCGGAAAGACCCAGATGGAGAACGCTCCGTATTCCGCCCCTCCAAGCGGGTGCGGCGCAAGCACCTCGCCATGGCCCAGGCCGRCATTACCGTCGGGGGCAACCGTGCCTTCGGCTGGCTGGCCGACAAGGAAACCAAGGACGAACCGGCGGCGGCGCTCCTGGTCGCGGGGGCGGATCAGATCTTGGCCGGCGTTGGCCTCCACACCATCTGTCGCCAGTGGAACGATCTT
>NZ_MOMD01000077.1:0-21515 GCF_001983015.1 Frankia sp. CcI156 | reverse complement strand
AGACCCACACCCCCTACAGTGAGGCAACCGCATGGACACAGAAAGCAACACTCGACGTCGCCGCTTGACAACGAAAACCATGGGATGTCTGACCGCGCGTGATCACGGTGATCACGGTGACGAGAGTGACGCACCGAGCGGGCTCGCGGGCACCGTCGCGTCCTGCTGCACGCCGTTGGCTCGCACCCCGCTGTCCGCGGAGGACGCCGAACGTCTCGTCGGTGTGCTCAAAGCGATCGCCGTTCCCGCCCGGCTGCGGCTGCTGTCGATGATCTATGCGCGGGAGGGTGGTGAGGCGTGCGTCTGCGAACTGACCGAGCCGCTCGGGCTGACCCAGCCGACCGTCAGCCACCACCTGAAGGTTCTTGTCGCCGCCGGCCTGATCAGCCGGGAGAAGCGTGGCGTGTGGGCCTACTACCGACTCGTGCCCGGAGCGCTGCCCGCGCTAGCCACGGTCTTCGCTCCGGCCGCCGCTCCAGACGCCGAGTGAGACGACTACCGAGTGAGACGACCGCCGGGCGGGACCTGCGCATCGCGGCCGGCGGTGGTCAGAGGGGCCAGCAGCGGTCAGGGGCCAGCAGCGGTCAGGGGCCAGCAGCGGTCAGGGGAGCCAGGAGACGGTGGCGCAGCCGAGCTGATGCCGGATGGGGCCGTCGGGCCCGGCGTTCGTGGCGTAGGCGCACACCGTGTGCGGGACGGCGCTCGTGATGACGGTGGTCTCGAAGCCGTGGTCGGGGCCGGCGTCGGGGTAGAAGCGGGCGACGTCCGGTCGGGAGGTGTCCGCGGTGGCGGTGGTGGCGGTGGTGGCGTCGAGAGTGACCGTGACGATGAGGGGGTCGGCGGGGTCGTCGGGGTCGTAGGTCCAGCCGGCGACRCGGACGCTGCTCCAGCCGGCGGTGATCCACGGGTTGGGCGTCGCGAGGTCGAGGTAGCCGAGGGGCGTGTGGTCGACGGCGGGCGCGTCCACGGTCGCGGTGGCGCAGCCGAGGCTCCGCCGGTGGAAGGAGCCGAGCGGGCCGATGTTCACCGCGGCGGTGCAGACGGTGTGGGTGCCGGGTGCGGCGGCCACGGTGGTGTCGAAGCCGTGGTCGGGGCCGGCGCCCGGGTGGGCCCGGGCGACGTCGGGACGGGAGCGGTCGGCGACGACACTGGCGGTGGCGACGTCGTCCAGAATGATCGTTACGGCCAGGGGGTGGGTGAGGTCCCCCGGGTCGATGGTCCAGCCGGCGACGCGGATGCCGGCGGGGGATGCGTCGGCGAGATCGAGAAAGCCGAACGGCGGCGCATCGTCCCCATCGGGACAGGTTTTCTCGGTTTTCCTGATCTTCCCCGTCTTCCCCACGTCGCTGGACCCGGCCGTCGGGCAGGCRCCGGCCACGGCGGATCCGGCCAGGCCGACGCCGATCAGGACGGTGGTGAGAGCGAGGATGCTGATCATCGCGACGGCGGTACGTACGGGCGTTCGATGCGGCGCGATGGCGATGATCGTCACCCTCTCCCCTCACGCTCAAGGTGTGAACTGAAAGTAGCATCTCCATTGCTATCGGTCGACAACCGTGAAGGTTTTGTTGCATGTTGCATCCACGTCGCCGCCATGCGCATTCTGCGGGTGCGGTGTCCGTACGGCCATGGAGCGGTGGGGCGGCGACTGGACCCGGCTCGCCGACCGCCGCTGTTACCAGACCTGGATCAGCCAGCTCGGTCTGGCGGGGGACCCGTGGACCGGTCGCGGGACCGGATAGCCGAGAAAGCCTGCCGCGATCGTGCGCCCGCTCCCCGACTCGGCGGCCAGYCGAACCGGGAGAACGGTTCCGCCCGCAGATGCAGACGGATGATCTCCCTGCTGTACGCCAGGGTGTCGGCCGGCAGATCGTCCGGTGGGTGCCAGGCGAGGGCGGAGCAGGTGGCTGGCTCCCGATTGGTGGGCTCGCCGCTCCACCGCGACACCAGGAAGCCGAAACCGATACGAGCGTCGCTGTCCGGCGGAAGGRCATGCGTGATACCCGCGAAAGCGACATCCTCGGGTTCGACCCCGATACCGAGCTCCTCGTCGAGCTCCCGGATCACCGCGGTCACGACGTCCTCGGCGGGCTCGATCCGTCCGCTGGGCAGCGCCCAGCAGCCGCTTCCGTAGATGCCTCCCGCGCGTTTCGTCAGGAGCAGGCGGCCGTCCCGTATCAGTAGCGCAAGAACGTCGACCGGGGTCCGGTGTTCGTGCCGCATGATCCTCCTCGTGCTCTTCTTCCCGCGGACCGACTCGAGGCCCGTGACCGGGAAACGTAGCGCGCAGGGCCCCGTCCTTCAGAGCGAAGATTCAGCAGGGATTCGGCTGGCGCTCAGCGRCAGGGTGGCCCTGTTCCGCACATGCGCATCCTGGTGGCGGACGACGACCGGAGTCTGGTGGCGCGACTGCGGGCGCTGCTGCGCCGTGGTGGTGGGGAACGCCCGGTCGTCCTGGCGGCTGGCGACCTCCGGCTCGACCCGCGTCGCACCGGGCCTGGCGGGGTGAGTCACCGGTCGAGCTGACGCCACGGCAGTTCTCCCTCCTGGAGTTCCTGACGCGCCGTCCCCGTYCCATACCGACCGGTGGGTAGGGCGGTGRCACGGGACGGGGATGGTAACCATCCCGGCTACATCCTCGTCTGCCGGCCAGCCRCCAAGGCTGGATGATCACCATCCAGCAAGCCGATCCTACAGAACCGAGGACGCCTCACCGCCGGACACGCCGAGGCGGTTCAGGCATTTTTCCGGGAGATTCCTCGCGCCTTGGCACTATAGGGCTTGGTGGAGCTGAAGAGTATGTTCCCGACCGTGTTACGGTGGGCGAGGGTGTTCTATTCTGCAAGAAGATTAAGGATAGATTTCTTGGTGTGGAATCAGGACTTTTCAAGCTAGCAGGCTTAGCACTTTAGTTGGAGTCCAAGAATGAGTTRTGCTGTAGCCAGGATATATATGCTTTCTATTATTAGCCTGTTCTTGCTAGGCTTCCTAGCTGTTAGCTTTTTTGCCTACGGCGTCGAGCCTGGGCGGAATCTCAAGGAGACGCCCTCGTTTCTGAAGGAACGTACAACTCGATACATGGACATAGGTGATACACGGCTCCACTATCTGAAGCAAGGCGCTGGTAGACCTGTCATTCTCCTGCATGGCGGTGGCACCTGGCTGTATTCTTTCCGGAAGAACATCGATGAACTTGCCCGGKAGCATACTGTGTATGCCCTGGATATGCCCGGGCATGGTTTCAMCACCTACCAGGATCCTGCTACGCTCACCTTGGCCGGATTCGCGACGCTCCTGAAAGATTTTTTGGCAAAGCAAGGAATTGTCCAGGCTGATTTTATTGGGAGTTCATGGGGTGGCGGTTGGGCGCTTTATTTTGCCGAGGTTTACCCTGATGAGGTCGGCAGGATAGTGCTCATTGATGCTACGGGGACGGCGGAGATCGCGGCTCAMGACGGGAGCTCCTGGAAGTACCTGTCGTATCCGCTGGTAGGCKAGTTGCTCGTACACTTCTTTTCTTTTGGCAACGTCAGGAAGGATATACACGAAAATCTCTTCAGCAACCCATCGGCCGTATCTGACGCGGAGATTCGCCAGATATATATTCCTATCACTTATTCTCGCAACCTCAAAGCTCAGTACATCCTGCAACGTAATTTGAACTGGAGCGAAGTCGACCGGCATCTCGAAAAGGTACACAACGAGACTCTTGTGATCTGGGGCAAGGATGATCGTTACATACCAATAAAATTTGGCCAGAATCTTGAGGCAAGGCTTCCAAACGCCCGCTTCGTCTCCATAGAAAATGCCGGCCACCTACCRCATGAAGAGCAGCCGGAAAGGGTCAACGCACTCTTGTTGAAATTTCTTCAATAATGGCGCATCCTGCAAGGAAGTGTCAACTCCGGTATGCCGTGTCGGGCGTGTCCTGGCCTGGCCGGTAAATCTTAGTGTCATGCGGGATACGGCGGTGTCACGCRGGATACGGAATGGTTATGGAATGGCGCCGTCTACCTCACGCCGGCCCGTCCGGGGCGGCGGCGCGGCGCCGTAGGGAGGGCAGCCACCAGTTGTACTTCCCGGCTATCAGGAGTGTGGCGGGCGCCAGGACGAGCCTGATCAGCGTGGCGTCGAGCAGCACCGCGACGCTGAGGCCGAAGCCATACTCGCGCAGCATCAACGTTGACGAGAGCATCATCGTCCCCAGTGTTCCCGCCATAACCAGGCCGGCAGCGGTGATTACCCGGCCGGTGTCCACGATAGCTGTCGTCACCGCGTCGGCGTCACTGCTTCCCTGCCGGGTTATTTCTCGGATCCGGGTTATCAAAAAGATTTCGTAGTCCATGCCGAGACCCATCATGAGGATCACCAGGAAGATTGGTAGGTCGTTGATGACGGGTTCATCGAGCCAGCCGGCGAAGACCGCGAGCGTGGCGCCGAGTGCCCAAATGTTGCTGAGCGCRATCGTCAGGATCAGCCGGATCGGGACCAGGATGGATCGTAATGCGAAGGTCAGCAGCACTATGACGCCGGCGCACACAAAGGCGATCATCTTCCAGAAGGACGATGTCAGCGCCGCATCGTATTCTTGGTCGATGACGGTGGCACCACCGACCTGAGCGTTGTCGATGGTACTGTCGGCGACCAGCGTGGTCAGCGTCCGGATCGTCGACCTCGCCTGCTCCGACAGTGGGTCCCCAGCCAGCACGATGGACAGCCGCAGGGCGCCGTCCGGGGCCAGAAAGTCCTGTCGGACGTTTTGTGGTAGCGCCGACGTGTCCTCCCAGGACAGCTTCGTGCCCGTGGGGCGGGACAGGCTCGAAACGGAGACCACGCCGGGAGTGCGGGCGATCGCGTCGCTTAGGCTGTCCAGTCGCTGCCAGCCGGCAAGGGTGAGAGTGTCGCCTCGGTGACCGTTGTCGCCGATGTCACCGACGACGGTCGTCGGCTGCAGCAGGCCGGGTTGCCAGTGTTCGGCGATAAGGTTGTAGCCGCGGCGGGCGTCTGTGTCCGGGCTCAGCGCGACCGGGTCGGAGGTCAGCCGGTGGGATCCCAGGAGGACAATGATGGGGATCGTCGCCAGCACGAACACCGCGACGACGGCGACGGGTGCCCGTCGCGGCAGCACGGCCAGCCGTCGCAGCAGGTTGGTCAGCCAGCCCTTGGACTCCATATCCGTGAGCGGCCGGACACCGAGCAGGAAGAATTTGTCGCCCAGCAGAACCAGCAGCGCCGGTGTGATCGTCAGTGCGGCCAGCAGCATCACCGGGATGCCCGCGAGCCCCCCATAGCCGAGCGGCGGGATCCAGTCGACCGGTGAGRGCAGGGTTGCGGCGAACGCGAGGATGACGGTGCTTCCCGCGAGGGCAATGCTTTCACCGGCGTGGATGGTGGCGTTGACGACGGCTTCTTTCGGGTCGCGGCCAGCCAGGCGTTCCTGCCGATATCTGGAGGACAGCAACATGCTGTAGTCGACGCCAGCACCGAGCATGACGAAGGTCATGATTGTCGTGGTGAACTGGGTTAGTTCCACCTGGCTGCCGACGGCGTACAGCCATGCCTGGCTGATCGTCATGGCGAGCCCGATCATCGTCAGGGTGAGGACTGCCGGAACGACGGCACGGAAGAACAGCAGCAGAACGATGATGATGATGATGTAAGCCGCGTACTCCATCTTCGCGTTGTCGGCCTCGGCCTTGTCGTACGTGTCCTTGATCAGTGCCAGTTCGCCGGTGACGGCGGCGTGCACCGGGGAGGCCGGGCCCAGYCGGGCTATGTCCGCGGCCACAGTGCGGCGCAGCGCTGTCAGGTCCGGGTCAGGTCCATGCCTCGAGTAGGCGACGGTAACGAGTGACGCCCTGTGGTCATCGGAGATCAGGCTGGCGGCGTCCACCGGCACGGGGAAGTCCGCCCAGTCCGTCTCCTCGGCCAGCGTGCCGGCCAGCTTCGGCCATTCCGCCTGGTCGGTACGTGCGGCCCGTTGCAGGAGTGGAACCAGCGCCGCGGGCACCTGACCCGTGGCCCGCGCCTGGGCCAGGCGGCCCATGGCCTCMTCGGTGCTCGGTGGCGGCGTACCCGCCGGCGCGAGCACGTGGCGCATCGCGGCCAGGAGAGCGTCGCGGTGCAGCGTGTACGGCGACGTCGTGCTCATGACTGAGCCATCGTGGACGAGTGGCTGTAGCGAGGCGTCCAGCATGCCCATCAGCCGCCGCGAACTCGCGGCGGTCACATCGGGCGCACTGAGCACGATGAGGGTTTCCCGCTCGGAGTGATGCGGGAATGCCTGTACGAGCCGTTGCGCTACGGCGTCGCCGACCGAGCCGGGCACGATCTTCGAGCTGCCCTGCCGGGACTGTACCTCGGAGAGCTTGAGCGCGAACGGCGCGCAGGCCCCGATAGCGACGAGCCAGAGGACGATGACGACCACGGGGTGTCTGACCACGGCCCGGGCGATCCGTCCCAGCACCGGATGGGCGGAAGGGGAAGGCGTCGACTCCGATCCGATCCCGCCAGTCCCAGAGTTCACTGGATCCCATTCGCCTTGGTGACGCCCGGCTGGACGGGAGCTGCCGGCTCCGGTGTGGTCTCGGCGACGACCACGACGAACGGATGGAGGAGTGTGAGGCCCCCCGGCCGGCTGGCCTGCTTGCGTAGCGCCTCTGTCAGTTTGCCTCTGACGTCGTCTTCGCGGGACATGTCGAACGAGTCCCGGAAGCCGGCGCCGGCGCCGGACCGTTCCACCCACTCTACGGCTTCCTCGGCGGTGGYCACCGGCCAGCGCTGTTCACCCTCATACTGGTTGATTACCCGCAGTTCGCCCTTGCGCATCCACCTGGCCACCGTCTCGGCGTCCTTCGGCAGGGCCACCCGCACCATCGCGGTGAGCAGAGTCGGCTCGTCCGCGACGACGTCTTCGAAAGCCTTGCGCAGCGAGGCCAATGCGTCCGCGCGGGACTCGATGATGCCGATCCGACCTCCTGGGCGGAGCACCCGCCGCGCCTCGCGGAACAATTGGGAGGGCTTGCTATAGCAGATCGCCCAACCGCAGACGATCGCGTCGGCGCTGTTGGTCGCCTGGGCCTTGAGGAACTCCAGCATGTCGCCCTGCTGCCAGCTGACATCCTTGGAGGCTTGGCCGAGCGTCTCCATCTTGGCCTTCGCGACGGCCAGCATCCCCGGGGACTTCTCGATCACCCGCAGCGAACCGAGGCCCTGCTGCCGGATCCGAATCTGTTCGGACAGGTGACCCGTGCCGCATGCCAGCTCGATGACGTCCATCCCCGGGGCGATCCCCACCAGGTCCAGCATCGCCGTCGAGTTCGGGCCCATGAGGGCGGTGAACGCCTCGTCATAGGTGCTGCTGGCGATGTCGTAATCAGGTGTGGTGTCGGCAACGGCGCGGGTGAGTAGGAGACGGGCGGCGCGCAGCGCCAGACCGGCTCGGCTCATAGCAACTCCCAGTGGATCGCGAGCAGAAGGACGGGATGTCTTTTCGGTGAGGTGGATGCCCGACCGCAGCCGGGCATCCTGGCTCGGACGTCAGGTGACGGAGCGGCGCTGCGCCGCGGTCAGGATCAGGACGGCGCCCAGGACGAGAACCGCCGCCATGCCGGTAAGCGCGGTGGTGACGCTGCTGAAGCCGGTACCCAGCGCGCCGAGCAGAGGGCCGCTCATCATCCCCACGGCATAGGCGATGTTGAACATCGCGAAGATGGCCCCATGCCCGACCCCCCGCCGTTCCGCCGCTGCGGTGAGAATCCCCAGCGCAGGGATGAGGACAAAGGAGAAGCAAACGGCGAACGTCACCAGCAGCACCGTCGTCCAGCCAACGTCGAACCTGGGGAGCAGCGGCAGGACGGCGCTCATCCCCAGCAACCCGCCCGGGATCAACGGCAGATCCGGCCGCCGGTCCCCAAGCAGGCCGACCGGCACCCCGGCGAGCCCGTGCGCCAGCGTCGCCGCCCCGAAGATCAGACCCAGCGTGGCCGGGCCGCTGCCGAACCGGTCGGCCAGGTGCAGCGGGAGCAGCGGTTCCAGCATGCTCAGCGTCGCCGCTCCGAAGGCGACAGCGAGCAGGGTCGGCAGGAGCGAACGCCAGCCGGATGGCTGCTGCTCACGTACCGGCTGCGCGGCGCCGCGGACCAGCCACGGCAGGACGGCGGCGAGTACCGCGGTGAGCACCGTGCACACCACGAACGGCGCCGCGTCGCCGAAGCGTTCGGCCAGCAGCCCGCCGATCACTGGGCCAGCGACCATACCGACGGACATACTGGACATCGCCGCTCCCATCGCGCCGCCGGCCCTGGGGGGCCGCACCCGCTGGGCGAGCAGAGCGATTCCGTTCGTCCACAGCGCCGCCGCGGCGACTCCCTGGAGCGTGCGGGCAGCCAGAAGTTCGGGATAACTACGAGCCAGCGCGAAACCGACCGTCGAGATCAGCAGACCGGCGGCACCGACCTGGAATGGCCGTTCATGCCCGAACCGGTCGCCGACCCGGCCCATCAGGGGAGTCCCCGCCAGCAGGGCGACCGCGTACGCGGCGTACAGCAGGCTCACCCCGGCCGACCCCACATCGAACTGGTCCGCGTAGTTCGGCAGGACAGGTACCACGATGCTGTAGAGCAGGCTGTCCACGAACAGCGCGCCACAGGTCGCGGCGGTCACCTTGAATACGTCGTGGCGAACCGCGGTGGAGTTCGTCTCGACCGCGTCCTGGCTGGCAGCCATCTCGCCTTCTCCGATCACGTTAGAGCGAGATTGCCCAGATGGTGAACAGAACGTTGGCCACACCCTGCGCGATGGTCGTACCGACCACCGATCCCGTCACCATCCGGCAATAACCCAGGGCGAGGCCCATCACGAAGACCGAGGGGATCATCCCGGCCAGGACCAGCGGGTTGAAAGGATTGAGTCCGTAATCGCCGAGGTGCACGAGTGCCCAGCCGRCACTGACCGTGACGACGGACCTCCAGAGCCCCATGCGCCGGGAGGCGGCGTGCAGCAGCACGCCTCGGTAGAAGACCTCCTCAGCGATCGGGACGAGCAAACCCATACAGAGGAACAAGGAGATATAGGCGAGCGCCGGAGAGCCCGGGAACATCTCGCGGAAGAGGCCGGGCAGCAGGGCCGCCCAGTTGTCCTCACCCCGCCCGAGCAGCGTCAGGCAGGCGACGAGGGTCAGCAGGTAGCCGGCGGTCACCACCCCGATCCCGCGGGCCAACTGCCGTGGCGAGGATATGGCCTGYACGCCGACATCCGACCACATTCGCCGCGGCACGACGAACAGCGCGAACGGGGTGAGCACGATAGAGAACACCTTGAGCCACTCGTCGAACGCGCCGGCAATACGTAGCGTTCCGAGGATGGCGAACACAACGCAGGCGACAAGCACGGGCCGCGCTTCGTAACGCGGGAGCCGCCGGCCTGGGACCCGACCGGACCCGGTCACCCCCGACTCCGCCGTCCCGCTCCCGTTCGGGACCGCGTTCGGGGCGGAGCGAAGGACTTGATCTTTATTTCCGGCATCGCGAGAAAGAATTTTATCACTCATGGGGACTCGCTGGGCGACGTGTGACGCTCTTCCTGCCCCGGCGCAGCGAGACGGCCTTCGTCACCCGCATCAACCGCCAGACGGCGGAGAGCGAGACGCCGTCCTGGAACGCGACATACTCCGGCTGGATCAGGTCTGGTTGCCACTTCAGCTTGTATGCCACCTGGGACTGGGCRGGGTAGATCCACTCGGCGCGAGTGCCGAGCCAGCGCACKAAACGGTCCACGAAGGGGCTGTGTCCAGGAAGTCGATGTTTCGGATCGAGCGAAGTGAAGGGAGTGAGACCAAAGTGCAGGTACGGCGTCTTCTCCCCGACGAACTGCCGTACGGCCGTGGACAGGATCAGCTCGCTGACTCCGGTGGGAGCGTCCGGTATCCGCCGGCTCAGGTCATGCAGCCAACCGGAGTGCCGCCCGAAGACCGGCGAGAATACCTGGTAGCCCACCAGCCGGCCGGCGTGCTCGGCAACGAACAACCGGCGCCTGCGCTCGGCCCAACCGCCCCGTTGGCCGATCATAAAGTCGATCTCGGCGACGCCAAAACCTTTTGCCTTCAACCATACCCAGTCCACCTCGTTCAGTGCCTCCATCAGCTGCGGCGTCCGCTCACGGACCGCCGCCACCTCGCGTACCCGGACGCCGTCCCGATTAGCTCGAGAGATCTTATTCCGGATCTTCACGAAATGTTTCCCCGACATGCTGAACCCGTCCAGTGAACGGGCGTAGGAGGCGCCGAGCTGGTTCACGCCAAAACCGGCACGCAGGTAGATGTCAGTATCTTCGGGCATCAGCTGGACGCTAATCACCCGACGGCGGTTCTRCCTGGCCCAACGGACGAACTCAGTCAGCARCTCAGCCTGCTGGTCCGGCGGCGCGAAGACTCCGCCGAACTGGATCAGGAACCTCCCGCTTGGCCGGTAGATGACGACGCCGTCGATTCCATCCACCTCGAACGTCAGATTTCCTTCGTTCAGCKCCAGGTATGCAGATGGGTTGTGAGCGTGCCGGGTCAGCACGTCCAAAGTGGGCTCCGCGACGGATCGCGTCTGTGCGACCCCTGYGCTGCTGCTACGGGTCACGGCCGGCTGCTCCCAGCAACGGCCGCTCGGTCGATCTTTGTCGTGCCCTGGTTCGACCGAGCGTCGCGGGCCGCCCAGTAGCGCATGCTCCGATCCGCGACCGTCCTGGCGTCGGGGAGCGGCCGGACGCCGAGGGCGGCGAGCTCATCAGCCGATGTCGGCAGTATCAGGCTTGAGCGGACGTATGCAGAGAAATAGGCTACTGCCTTCATTATCCCCGCGTATAGTGCCGGATCCGTGATGGCGGATTCATCCAGGACAGTACCGGATATCAGCATCGGGGGCTTGGCCGGATAGCCAAAATCACGGCCAATATCGAGCGCCATGTCAACGACGTCGGTGAGGGTCAGTGCCGCCGGCCCATTAGCGAGCCAGAGTTCGCTGCCCAGCGCCTCCTTACGTACAGCGGCAACAACTGCCTCGGCTACATAATCAACGGGCACCAGATCGATCCGAGAGTCCGGGGAGAAGGGTATTATCGGTAGTTTATCGTGCAGGAATCTGGCCACCATCTGGTAGAAGCCTTGGAAGCTGGCTATGGCACCGGTATCGGAGTGGCCGACGATGATCGAGGGCCGGAGGATGGCATAGGGGACCCCCGCGCCGCGCACTACGTCCTCGGCCTCGCGCTTGCTGCTGGCGTAGCGAGCACCGGACTCGCCGGCGCCGTCGCTGCGGGCGCCAATGTAGGCGGTGCTCACATGGTAGAGGGGTGCGTCTGCCGCCGCGGCCAGCTGCGCTATCCGCGAAGTTCCCTCGACGTTGATCGACCTTAATGTCCTCTCGGTACCGTTGAATGCGACCACGGCGGCTGAATTCACCACCGCATCCACGCTGTCGACCAGGGATCGGTACTCCGATCCATCCAGGCCGAGTTGTGGACGAGCGATGTCACCGCGCACGGTGGTAATCGTCTGGTCGGCCAGGACGGTGYGGTGCACCAGGCACACCGGCTCGATGTCAGGAACTCTTTTCAACTGGCTCAGGAGCTCTTGACCGAGCACGCCCGACGCCCCCGTCAAAAGCACCCGTCGTGCGGTTTGCGCAGTCATCTACTTCCTTTTCCAGCAKGGAATGTCCGCATGGCGATGYGGCCGGATCACTGGTAGGAGCTGTCAACGACCTTTTGKTATTAGAAATATGCCAGCGATGCCCGTCGATATTCCGTGGAACGGCGTGCATGCCCGCGTCAATGATCGTTTTTCTGATTATCATCATCATCAGCTGTGGATGAATTCGACAGGGCCGGGCCGGCCGTGATTCTCCAGGCATGCGCGCGGCCTGGGCGCGCTTACTGTAGTTACAGTAGCGGCCGTTGCGCACTCCAGCGCTACGTTGTCGCACCCCCCGTGTCGCCATGCGTCGCATCCGTGCCGTCAAGTAGGCGAAGCCGCGACTTACTGTTCTTGTAACGTCTCCTGGAATCGCTCGGTYGTCAGTCTAACCACAACCAACTGGCGAGGTCTACGAGGAAGGAGGGGCCATTGGTTGTTGAGAAGAAAAATTATGCTGCTGCTTAATAGCAAGTAATCTGTGCCCGCAGCGGGCTGACCAGCGCTTCCGGTGACCGTCAACCTCCGTTGAAGTCTCTACGGTGTTGGCTATCTCACAGTGGGGCGTTATGGGCTATTTTCATAACTTAAGTCTAGTATTCGGAAGAGTATTCGGAAGATACGAGTGGCATCCACCGACGTGTCGTACGGACAGCGATCTCTAGCGGCTGGCTGGAGTGATAAACTGTGCTGTAGGGCGACTATCGGTAGGCGAGYCTGGACAAGGTGATGTGCGCGTACCGGGCCCGGTAGTCGCGGACCTGGCAGTCGTCGAGGCCGCGGGTGGGAGCGGACCCGGCCGCGGTCGCCGACCCGGGCCGCTCGCCGGATCGGTCGAGAGTACGGCTGCGCCGGGTTCGTGGTTCCGTTCGACCACGGCGACGACTGGGACCTCGCCGCACCGGGCGAACGCATCCACGACATCGCCCACCTCTGCTGGCGATTCCTCGGATGGTTCGGGGGCGGGGTCAAATCGAGCGGCGGGGCAGGCGTCCGCTCAGCGGCACAACAGAGTGTCGCCTGGTGTTCTAGATGCCGCGGTGTTTTTAGATATCGAGGTCGACGTAAAGGGCGGCGTGATCGGAGGCGGCCTGGTCGGCTCGGGTGATCTTGGGGTGGATCACCCACTGGGCGGATGGGTGTTTGTTGTCGGGGTCGCCCCACAGGCCGGTGCGGACGATCTGCCCGCCGGTCATCCGGTCGGCGAGGTCGGGGGAGAGCAGGATGTAGTCGAGTCGGTTACGGGCGGTGCAGGACTGGAAGGTACCGGGTCGGGGGCCGGTGTCGAATCCGGCCCGGCTGGCGGCGTCGACGAGTGGACTGTCGGGGCCGAGGAGGGGTTCGAGGCTGGGGAACGCGGGCGGGGGTGGCTTGTTGAGGTCACCGACGACGGCGATGTACCGGGCGCCGGCGTCGCGGAGCGCGGTGTAGATCTCCGCCACCCGGTGGGCCTGCCGGCGGCGTAGCGGGTCGGGGTTTCCGGAGGTCCAGGACTGGCTTTTCAAATGGTTCGGCAGTACCCAGATGGTGTTGCCGGCGGGGGTGTGCAGTTCGTAGGCGGGGCAGTCGCGGCTGAACAGCGGCCGGTCGGGGCGGGCCGGGTCGGGGTCGTCGACGTGGCTGACGATCGAGCCGATCGTGTGGCCGGGTTTGGCCAGCAGGCCGACGTCGATGCCGCGGGGGTCGTTGCCGTCGACGAGCATCACGTGGGCGTACAGGCCGGCGAGCAGACTGGTGTTGAACCGGACCAGCGCCGGACGGTTTTCGGCTTCGATCACGGCGAGAACGTCGGCGTTGATGTCCGTGATGACCTGGGCAGTGGAGCGGATCGCGGTCTCGTCGACGGGGCCGGTGACCAGTTCGACCCAGCCGATCCAATCCTGCCGCCCGGTCGCGTCGATCACAGCGTCCTTACCGGGGGGTTGGGTGAGGAAGTTCCCGCGGTTCTCACGAAGCCGGGCCCACCGCGGCTGTGGATCCCGGTTGAGCTGCAGCCGACCCTCGCTGGTGCGGGTCAGGATCTCCATCGTTTCCAGGTCGGCGAGCATGTCGGTCTTGTTCTGAACGGTATAGACCTCGTGCTGGGCGAGGGTGATGAATCGGTCGAATGCGGCCAGGACCGGTTGGCCTTCGTCCCAGGTGGGCAGGTCCATCRCCCGGATCCGTTCGAACAGGTTTTCCACGTTGAACGACGCCAGTCGCACCGGTCACCCCCACAGCACCGTCGTGTCGGCTCTGCTGCACAGCGTGGCAACCCGAGGAGTTGCTGTCGACCCACCGGCAGGTGAATCTTTTATGATCTCGGTGGTCCACTTGTGGCCGCGCCTGTGACGGCTCTCTTGATCCTGCATCGATCAAGATCGTAATGTGGACGGGCGAGGCTGAAACCGAGCGCAGCGTGCGCCTTGACCGCCTCCACCCGGCGGTACTCGTTGAAGAAGCCGCCGTGGTACAGGTCGTCGACCCGCTCGGCTCCGTCCGCGTCCAGGTCGTAGACGACGCGGGCGGTGGCCGGGAAGAACCAGGCCGGGCCGATGTCGGYGATCTCCCCGGACAGCTCGACCCGGTTCAGCGCCGCGAGCGTCGCGGACTCCCGCAGGATGCGCAGGTCGTCGTCGGTGACGTCGGACAGGTCGGGGTCGTCCAGCCGCTCGGCGGAGAACAGGTGGTGGTAGACCCGGTCGGCGGTGCGCAGCACGTCCGCCGGCTCGGACGTCCGCTGACCGTAGGCACGGACGAACTCCAAGGTCTGCTGTTCGACAGCGGCCTCCTCGGTCTCGTCCTCCGACAGCAGGCGCTCGGTCACCAGGTCCCAGTCGACGAGCATCCAGACCGGCGCGGTACTGCGACGGACGAAGTACCGGTCCGGCTCGACCGTGACCGTGGTCCCGTTCACCGTGATGCCCGGGAGACGGTTCCAGGTGGGCGTGAACGGTTCGCTCATTTCCACCGAGAAAGCTGCGGGGTATTCGGGTTTCGTGGCGAGCATGGCTCACTGTCCTTTCGGGCTCTCCGTTGATTCCGGTATCGATTCGCGAGCCTCCCCGGTCGGGCGTATGGTCCGGTGGGTAAATCGGGGAGGTCGTGTCGATGTCCGTAATCATGACCCGGACGGGATCGGCAGGACAGTTCCCGGCGGCATGCCRCAGTCCCCGAAGAGCAGTGCTTCGAGGCATGGCGCCGAGCACTCGTTTTCCGGCCCTGGACCGRCTCTCATCGACTACGATCAGCTACAGATGGCGGCAGATGGCGGGGTGAGTCGACGTGCGTCATGATCCGTCCGCGTTCGTCATACCGGCGGAATTCTGGGATCGGACCCAGGTCGCCGAGAGCCTGCAGATGAGGGACATCGGTTCCCTCTTCCGGCTGGTACAGCGGTACGCCGGGGCGAGTCAGCCAGGGATCGGGATGCGCGTCGGCCTGGCCCAGTCAGATATCAGCAAGTACATCAACGGCAAGCGAATCGCCGCCGAGTTCGAGTTGTTCGAGCGCGTCGCCGATGGGCTCGACCTGCCCGACCGTGCCCGCATGTTGATGGGGCTGGCACCGCGCGGCGCCGTCCAGTCTCCGGAGGCCTCACGGACGAACATCGTGGAACAGACCGCCCTTCCCGAGGAATCGGATTCCGTCGAGGAGATCGGGCAGCGGATCGAGACGCTCGGTGCATCCAACGTCAGCACGGCCGTTCTCGCCCACTTCGACGTTCTGCTCCTGACCATGGCGGACGAGTACGAGTGGGCCGGCCCGGAAAAACTCGCACCACGGGTACTCAGGCAACGCCGCCGGGTTCAGAACCTCCTGGAAGGACGACAGCCGCCCCGGCAGCGTGAACGGCTCTACGAAATCGCCGGTCGCCTCTCCGGAATACTCGGCTACATGGCGGTGAACACCGGCCGGTTCGGACTCGCGCGCGCCTACTGTCTGGAGGCTCTCCACACCGCTGAGCTGGTCGGTCACCACGACCTCACGGCATGGATAGGCGGCACGCAGAGCCTGTGTGAGTACTACGCCGGGGACTACAGAGCTGCCCTGGAGTTCGCCCGGGAGGGTCGCCGTGTCGGTGGCCGGTCGGCCCAGGTGATCCGCCTCGCTGTGAACGGGGAGGCACGCGCCCTCGGTCGGCTCGGTGACCGCGCCGGGGTGGGCCGATCCGTGGGCGAGGCGTTCGACCTCGCCGAACAGCATCCGGTGCCCGACGGGATGTCGCCCTGCATCTCCTTCGCGCCGTACAGCATCGCCCGTATCGCCGCGAACGCCGCGACCGCCTATGTCTCACTGGGCGAGCCCGGTCAGGCGCGGGAGTATGCGGACATGGCCGCTCAGGTCGCAGACCGATCCCCGTCGATGTGGAGCCGTTGCCTCGTCCGCCTCGACCTCGCGACCGCGCTGCTGCTGTCCCACTCCCCCGATCCGGAGCAGGCTGCCGTCCTGGRCATCGAGGCTCTGACCGCCACGGCCGGCAACCCGATCGAGTCCGTCCGACGTCGTAGCCATGAGCTGGTCACCCGCGCCAAGCCGTGGCAGCAGATCGGCCCGGTCACCGAACTCGCGGAGGCTTCCCGCGCGCTCGCCCTCCCCACCGGCGCACACCGGTGACCACGGCACGCACCGCGGACCCGGTCGCGGACGACTGGCACCGCTTCGCCGGTCTCGACCGGCTCGAAAACCACTGGGACCGGCCGGGCTGGACACCCGGCCGCCGCTCCTACCACTGGATGCTGACCTTCGAGGATGCAACCGAGCTGCACGTCCTTGCCGACCGGTGCCAGCGGCGGCTACGCCTGCCCGCCCTCGACCCGGTGCCGCCTGACGGGCTGCATCTGACGCTCCAACGTCTTGCGTTCACCGATCAGATCGGCCGGGCTGACGTCGACAGAGCCGTGGAGCAGACGTGTGTACGGCTGACCGAGGTCGAGCCGTTCTCCTTGGCTGTGGGGCCGCTGGCTGGGTCCTCCGGAGCCGTCCGCTTCAGCGTCCTGCCCTGGGCACCGGTGGTCACCATCCAGGGCAAGATCGTCGAAGCGACCACGGCCGTACTCGGGCCCGCCGCGGTCGTGACCAAGCCGCACGGGTTCCGACCCMACATCGGAATCGCCTACTGCAACAGCCCGACCGACGCCCATTCGATCATCGCGGCCGTCAGAGACCTCCGGGAGCTTCCATCCGTCCGGGTCGCGGTCAGAACCGTGGCACTGGTCGAACTGCGCCGTGAGGAACGCGCCTACCGGTGGGACACCGTGGCCCGCGTGCACCTGCCAGCGGCTACTGGGTCTAGCACCCCTGCCCGCTAGTTCTAGCAGGGCCTCTAAAGGGAAAACAGGGTGACCGTTGATCGGGACGTACCCACATGGGGCATGCCGCCTCAGCGCCGTGGCGGGGCTGGGTCGGGTGGTGTGGTGGTCCGCTGCCTCGGGTCACGCGGCCTTGGTGTCGGTGGGCTGGTCGGTTCGTCTGGTGATGACCGCGTCGTAGCCGAGGGCGTCGAGCTGGCTGATCAGGCGTTGGGCGTGGCGGTTGGGGTCGCGGCGTCGGGTGAAGTAGTCGGCGCCGAGGTCGTGGTAGGGCTCGTCTCGGTCGAGCATGTGGAAGGCGGCGACGAGGATCGAGTGCTCGACGGCGACCCTGGCCTTGGACGCGCCCCGGTTGGCCTTGACCCGTTTGTACTGGGCGGACAGGTAGGTGCCCCGGGTCCGGGAGGCGGCGCGGGCGGCCTCGTGCAGGTTGAGGCGTAGCTACTTCGAGCCCTTGCGGGTCTTGCCGCCCTTGGACCTGCCGGCGGACTCGTGCTGGCCGGGGCAGCGCCCGGCCCAGGAGGCCAGGTGGCCGGCGGTCGGGAAGACCGACATGTCCGGGCCGATCTCGGCGAGCAGGCATTMGGCCATGCGGCGGTCAACCCCGGGGATCGTGTCCAGCAGGTCGACCTTCGCCTCGAAAGGGGCGATCACCCGGTCGATCTCGGTCGAGAGCCGGTCGATCGCCTCATCGAGATAGTCCAGCTTCGCGAGGATCTCCCCGATGATCAGACCGTGGTGGCCGGTGAAGAACCCGTTCAGCGCCTCCCGCAACGCCGGGATCTTGGCGCGCAGCCGGCCGCCGGCGAGCTCGGAGAGTACCTCCGGGTTGGTGGTACCGGCGATCATCGCCTCGAGGATCGCCCGGCCGGACACCGTCAGGATCGACGAGGACACCGACGACAGCTTGATCCCCGCGTCCTGCAGAACCTTGTCCAGGCGCTGGACCTCGCGGGTCCGCTCCTCGATCTGCGCCTTGCGGTAGCGGGTCAGATCCCGCAGCTGGCGGATCGGTTGCGGCGGCACGAACGACGGGCGGACCAGCCCGTACTCGACGAGTTCGGCGATCCACGCGGCGTCGGCCGCGTCCGTCTTGCGGCCGGGGACGTTGTGCATGTGCCGGGCGTTGAGCAGCCAGCACTCGGCGACCGCGTCCTCGAGAATGTGGAAGACCGGTCGCCAGTACACGYCGGTAATCAGGCGTCGACTCCATCCCGACCCGGGTCACCCCCAGACCGGTCAGCCAGTCCCGCAGCGCCAGCAACTCCACGGTCGTCGCCCCGAAGGTGTGCAGCTGCACCTGGACCGGCCCACCCGGCGCCTCGGCCATCCGCACGCAGGCGACGATCTCGTCCTTGTGCACATCCAGGCCCGCGCACCGCGCGACCTGCGCTTCCATACGACCCCTCCAGGCCATCCCGACAGGAACAGGTGGCCACCCGGAGGGGGTCTGGTGATCAAAYGGATGACGTCATACAGACAGACCCAGACAGGAAAAGAATCATGGGGGTAAAGTTGGGGTGATCTTTATTTCAAGATCTTTAAGATCTTGCTAAGATAGGCCCTGACCTGGGCAAACATGCTCCCGCGATAGGACTCGAACCTATAACCTGCCGGTTAACAGCCGGCTKCTCTGCCAATTGAGCTACGCGGGATCGGGTGCCGTGCATCTGACGTCGTCAGCCTACCTGAGGTTCGGGCGGTCTTGGACGTGGGGTAGGAATCAACCCGACGGCACAACGTCAAGCGGCCGGCGGCCATCCGCCTGCACGTCCCTCGGTCTCCTGGGAGGCAACATGCGTATCAGGCCCAGCGTCATCCTGGCCCTCGGTCTCGGATACGTCCTCGGCGCCCGGGCCGGCCGGGAGCACTACGACGCCATCATGCGGCAGGTCCGTGACCTCCAGGAGCGCCCGGAGGTCCAGAGCGTGGCGGGACTCGTCTCCGCGCAGGCGGCCACCGTCTACCAGAAGGCCCRGGACCTGCTTGGTGCCCATGCCGGGCAGTCCGCGACCAGGCTGTTCGCTCCCCTCGGCTCGCACAGCTCCAACGGTGTCGGATCCAACGGTGTCGGATCCAACGGCGTCGGTTCGGTCGGTGCCCGCTGATCGAGGCACCCTCGCGCCGGAGACCCCGGAGACCCCGGAGACCACCGATGAGCGGTCCCGGCGGGACATGCCGATGAGGCAGGCGAGGCCGAACGGGCCGGGACGACCGCACGCCTCCGGTCATCCCGAGACTTCGGACGGCGCACCGTCCGCCCTCGCCGGTCTTGTGGACCTGTTGGGTCGGCGTTTCGCCCTCGCCGTCTACTGGAACCTGCGCGGGACGGCCCTGCCGTTCCGCGCGCTCGTGGCGCGGCTCGACGCGCCGCAGGCCCAGGTGACCCAACGCCTGCGGGAGCTGCGCGAGGCCGGCCTCGTCGAGGTGGACGAGGTCGGCGAGTACCGGCTGACCGCGCACGGCCGTCGCCTGCAGGGAGTGCTGGAACCGCTGGCGGCCTGGGCGGACGACTGGTCCGGGCTGAGCCCGCGCCAGCGCACGCCCCGAGGATCAGCCACCCAGGGTCACGGTGAGCCCTAAGTTCGGTGGACTCCCGCTTGGCGGCAATATCCCGACATCGCGGAATGATCACTATCGAGAGGCATCTCGTGACGGCAAGATCACAGCTTGTCTTGAGCTCGTTTTAAGGATCTCTTAGGCCCAGCGGGGTGTGCTGGTCCTTGTCGCCCGGCTGGCGAACTGAAGCAGCCTCATCCACCAGAGGTAACCCCGGCTTCTGGTGGGTCTCCCCAGCCCGGGTCGCGGCCCGTCCCAGCCGCGACCCGGGCTCAGCCCTGCCCGCCGCGCGAAGCCGTYGTGGACCGGCGTGCGCGCGAGGCTGTCGTGGACCGGCGTGAGGTCAGCCGCCGGTGAGCCGTTCCCGCGCTTCGGCAAGCCGCCGCAGGGTGGTCTCCCGGCCGAGCGCCTCCAGCGACTCGAACAGGGGCAGTCCCACGCTCCGCCCGGTCACGGCGACCCGCACCGGTGCCTGCGCCTTGCCGAGCTTGAGACCGTGCCGCTCGCCCACCTCGGTGAGTCCGGCCTTCAACGTCTCGGCTTCCCACTCGATCTTGTCGTAGAGGTCGTGGACGTCGGCGAGCAGTTCCGCCGCCGGCCCCTTCATCGCCTTGGCCCAGGCCGCGTCGTCGATCGGTGCCTCCGGCAGGAAGAGGAAGTCGACCATCGGCACGATCTCCGACAGCACGGAGACCCGGCTCTGCGCCAAGGGGGCGAGGGCTGCGAACGCGTCCGCGTCGAACGCGGCCGGCTCCCACGGCGCGGCCGGCGCCGAGAGCCAGGGCCGGACCGCCTCGATGAACTCCGCGACGCTCAGCCGCCGGATGTACTCACCGTTGAACGCCTTGAGCTTCTTCTCGTCGAAGAASGCCGGCGATGGCTTCACGTCGGCAAGGTCGAAGGTGGACTCGATCGTTTCCCAGGGCACGATCTCGTCCTCGCCGGGCGGGGCCCAACCGAGCAGCATCAGGTAGTTCTTCATGGCGGCGGGCAGGTATCCCTCGTCCCGGTAGGACTCGAGCGCCACCTTGTCGCGCCGCTTCGACAGCTTCTGGCGCTTCTCGTTGACGATCACCGGGACGTGCGCCCACACCGGCGGCGCGTCCGCGCCGAGCGCTGCCCAGAGCAGCTGCTGCTTAGGGGTGTTCGACAGGTGTTCCTCACCCCGGATGACGTGGGTGATCCCCATCTCCAGGTCGTCAACGACGTTGGCGAGCAGGAACACCGCCGACCCGTCGGCCCGCGCGACCACGAAGTCCTCGATGGTCTCGTTCGGGAACTCCGGCGTGCCGCGGATGAGGTCCTCGACGATCGTCACGCCGTCGTCCGGCGTGCGAAAGCGCAGCGCCCGGCCGGGACCCGGGGCGAGCCCGCGGTCCCGGCAGAATCCGTCGTAGCCGCGCTGCGCGTTGCCGGTGCGTTCCGCCAGGGCCTCGCGGGTGCAGTCGCAGTAGTAGGCGAGACCCTCGGCGTGCAGCCGTTCGGCCGCGGCCCGGTGCCGGTCGGCGCGCGACGACTGCAGCACCGGACCCTCGTACCCGCCGGGGCTGATGCCGAGCCAGTCCAGCGCGCTGATGATGCCGTCGGTCCACTCCGGCCGGTTGCGGGACGCGTCGGTGTCCTCGACGCGCAGCACGAAGTCGCCGCCGGCGCGCCGCGCGACCAGCCAGTTGAACAGCGCCGACCGCGCCCCACCCACATGGAAGATGCCGGTGGGAGATGGCGCGAATCGAACCCGTACCCGCCCAGATCCCATGCCGCGCAGCGTACAGCGGATCTCGACGGGCGAACCGGGCGTGGGCCGATGGTGACCGGCCGCGGAATCGGTCTCCCGGGCGGCCGGCTACGCCCCTGCTCAGCCGAGGAGGTCGAGGGGGGTGGTGGGTTGGTGGGGGGTGTGGGGGGTGGTGGTGAGGTGGTGGCGCCAGAGGGTTTCGGCGGCGTCGGGGTCGTGCTGGGTGAGGTGGGTGAGGAGCTGGTGGTGG